>DATLFZ010000476.1:0-2460 GCA_035540795.1 Beijerinckiaceae bacterium
GATCGAGAAGTACGTGCAGCGCCCGCGCCACATCGAGATCCAGGTCTTCGGCGACACGCAAGGCCATTACCTCTGGCTGTTCGAGCGCGACTGTTCGGTCCAGCGCCGCCACCAGAAGGTGCTGGAGGAGGCGCCCGCGCCCGGCATGACGCCGGCGCTGCGTCGCCAGATGGGCGAGGCCGCCGTGGCCGCCGCCCGCGCCGTCGGCTACGTCGGCGCCGGCACGGTCGAATTCATCGTCGAGCAGAAGCCTTCGGGCGAGATGAGCTTCTTCTTCATGGAGATGAACACCCGCCTGCAGGTCGAGCACCCGGTGACGGAGGCGGTGACCGGCGTCGACCTCGTCAAGGCGATGCTCCGGATCGCCGCGGGCGATCCGCTCCCCTTCGACCAGGAGCAGATCACGCGGCGGGGGCACGCCATCGAGGCGCGCATCTACGCGGAGGACCCCGAGCACAACTTCATGCCGTCTCCCGGCAAGATCACCGCCTACCGGCAGCCCGCCGGCCCCGGCGTGCGCGTCGACGGCGGGGTGTACGAGGGCTACACCGTCCCGGTGCACTACGACCCGATGATCGCGAAGCTCGTGACCTTCGGGCTCACCCGGAACGCGGCGATCAACCGCATGCTGCGGGCACTCGGCGAGTACACCATCCACGGCATCAAGACGGCGATCCCGCTCTACATGAAGATCATGCGGGACCCCGACTTCGTCGCGGGCAAGGTGTCGACGCACTTCCTCACGCCGGAGTTCCTGAAAGGGCCGTTCGGAGGCTGGGTGGACGAGAAGCAGGCGCTGATCGCCGCCGCGGTGGCGGCCTACGAGCGGGACCGCGAGGCGAGGTCGCTCCCGCAGAGCGAGGCGCAGGAATCCTCGTCGGCGTGGCGGTGGTCGTTCCGCGGCGGGAGGGCGTGGTGATCTACCTGCTCACCGTGAACGGGAAGGAGCGCCGCGCCAGGATCGAGGAGGCGGGGCCCGGGCGCTTCCGCGTCGAGCTCGATGGCGAGCCGCACTACGTGTCGGCGCGGCACACGGAGGGCTCGATCTACTCGATCGTCATCGACGCGGGGGGCGGCTCCGAGGGCCCCGTGCAGGGAGGCAAGAGCTACGAGGCCGACGTGGAGGTGTCGCCGGAGGCCGTGCGCGTCGCCATCGGTGGCGAGGTGTTCGAGATCGGCGCGATCGACGAGCGCCGGAAGCGGATGCGCGCGGCGGCCGCGGCGGGGGCGGCGTCCGGCAGCGAGATCCACTCGCCCATGCCGGGCAAGGTGGTGAAGGTCCTCGCCCCGGCGGGCACGCCGGTGAAGCGGGGACAGGGCGTGATCGTCGTCGAGGCCATGAAGATGGAGAACGAGCTCACCTCGCCGAAGGACGGCGTCGTCAAGCAGGTGACCGTCGCCGAGGGGGCCGCCGTGGACGGCGGCGCGCTGCTCGTGGTGATCGAATGAAGAAGAAGACGAAGACGGGGCCCGCGAAGAAGTCGCCGGCGAAGCGCAAGAAGGTCGCCCCGGTTCCCGAGGGCTTCCACACCGTGACCCCCTACCTCTCGGTGAAGGGGGTGGACCGGCTCCTCGACTTCGTGCGCGAGGCGTTCGGCGCGCGGGTGGTCGAGAAGGTGAAGGACGGCGCGCGCATCAGCCACGCGCAGGTCCTCATCGGCGACTCGATGGTGATGATGGGCGACGTTACCGGCACGCCGTGGCCTCCGACGCCGGCGGGCCTCTATCTCTACGTTCCCGACTGCGACAGGCTCTACAAGAAGGCGCTGAAGGCCGGCGCGACCTCGGTCCTCCCGGTGCAGGACATGCCCTATGGCGATCGCTCCGGCGGCGTGAAGGACCCGTGCGGGAACACCTGGTGGATCTCGACCCACGTCGAGGACGTGACGGCGCCGGAGATCGAGTCGCGCAGGAAGGCCGCGAGGCGCTAGCGGACCTGGTAGAGCAGGAAGAGTCCCGCCACGTAGGCGGCGAGGACGGCGGCCGAGTCGTAGCCCATCCGCAGCACCGTCCGGTCACGGCGCTCCAGGACGCCGACGAGGAAGATCGCGGTGAGCACCAGCGCGAGCAGCGCGCCGACGCTCGCGGTGCGTCCGACCTGCGTGAGGACCGGCGCCCCGGGGGAGAGGAAGTCGACGAGGACGATGATCGTCACGTTGAAGAGGTTCGTGCCGAGGACGTCGGAGATCGCGAGGTCGTAGCGCCGCAGCCGGATGGCCGAGAGCACGGTGCTGATCTCCGGCAGCGAGGTCGCGATCGCGAGGAACACCACGGCGAAGAAGCTCGCGCCGAGGCCGCTCTGGTGCGCGAGCGCATCGCCGGTCTTCGTCAGCACGAAGCCGGCGGCGAGGATCGCGGCGGCGGTCACGACCGTCCAGGTGATCAGCGAGCCGAGCGAGCGGCCCTGCATCCGCTTCTCGTCCTCGCCGTCGGCGGCGCGGCTCTTGGCCACCTTCCAGG
>DATLFZ010000477.1:0-10066 GCA_035540795.1 Beijerinckiaceae bacterium
GGCCAGACCGGCGGCAAGGTGGCGATCCCGATCTTCCGCCCGATCGTGGAGGCGGTCTTCGCCCACCACGCGCCGCGCACGGCGCTGGCGCCGCCCTCGCCGGAAGCCGGCCGCGAGCTGATCGCCCTCCAGATCGATCCGCGCACGGGCGAGCGGGTCCAGCGCGGCCTGTCCGAGCCGTTCCGCCTCGACCGCACCGGGCGCCTCGCCGAGACCCGCTACGCCCTCGTGCCGGACCACCTCTACGGCGGCACCCCGTGGTACCGCGGCGACGGCTGGGACGAGCAGGGGCCGGGCAGCGGTCCCTATGCGGAGATTCCCGACCGGCGCGACCCCCGGCAGCGGGACCCGTCCTGGTTCGAGCGCCACGGCCAGGCGCCGTGGTGGTACGGTGACGCGCCCCGCCAGCCGCGCCGAATCGATCCCGACTATTTCTGGGGCTTCGGCCGCATCTACTGAGGCTTCCCGTGCTCCGGACCGTACTCCTTCTCGCCGCGCTCGCCGCAGCGCCCGCCCTCGCCGCCGGGCCCGCCTCCTCGGTGCGGGTGGAGGATGTCGCGAGCGTCGCCGGCGTCGACCCGGCGAGGCTCGGCCGCGGCGTCGTCGCCTTCGCGGACCGGCCGGGCGGGCGCACCAGCGAGCCCTCCGCCGGCCTCGTCCCCTTCTCCGAATGGGCGGCGAAGAAGCCGGTCCAGCGGCGCTTCCTCGCCCTCCACCCGGCCTACGAGGAGCCGACCTTCCACTTCCACGTCCACGGGCTGCCGAAGTCCCGCAAGGCGAGCCTCCACGTCTACGTGGCCGAGGCCCGCTTCCTGGTGCCCCGGCGCCCGGAGGCGATCGACCTCGCCCGCTATGCCAGCCTCGACTTCCTCGAGCGGCTCGACCCGGCGATCAAGCACCGGCGCATCCGCCCCGAGGAGGCGATGCCGCTCAAGGAGACCGAGGCCCACAACCGCCGGCCCGACCGGCCCTGGTGCGAGCCGCGGGAGAGCGTCCTGTGCATCGCCTCCCGCTACGACCTCGAAGGCAAGCTGCCGCTCGGCATCCGCCTCGCCAACCGTCTCCGGGAAGGCGAGAAGCGCAAGATCGACGAGTTCATCGCCTTCCAGAGCGAGCTGCGGGTGGTGCCCCGGGCCGAGCTCGACCAGACCGGCCTCGCCCGCCTGACCGGCCTCGACAGCCCGGTGACCGGGGCGATCGAGCAGAGCATCTTCCACGTCAACCAGGTGATGCAGTTCGGCAAGCTGCTCGCGGTTTTCCAGCGCCACCCGGGGGATCCGGGCGCGACGGTGGTCACCGCCTTCATCACGCTGTCCGTCGAGACCGACCTCATCGAGAAGAAGCGCGAGTACGAGAACGTGCCGGTTTTGCGCAACCTCGTCCCGGTCCAGGTCCTCGTCGGCAAGAGCAGCTTCAATTCCGGCAACTCGATCAGCGCCGGCCTGCCGGATTACGGCCGCAACCGCCTGCGGGCGATTGCCGAGATCATGAGCCGGGACTAAGGCCGTGCGGGCCGTCGGACCGAGCGCGCCGGTGCGGCTGCCGCCGCACGCGCCGGGCATGCGGATCGGCCTCTACGGCGGCAGCTTCGACCCTCCCCATGCGGGCCACCGACACGTGAGCCTCGTCGCGCTGCGTCGCCTGCGCCTCGACCGGGTCTGGTGGCTCGTCACGCCCGGAAACCCCCTCAAGGACCGGCGCGCCCTGCCGCCGGTCGCCGACCGCGCCGCCGCCGCCCGGGCGCTCGCCCGCGACCCCCGCATCGCGGTCGCGACCGTCGAGGAGGCGATCGGCTCCCTCTACACCGTCGACACCCTCGCGTACCTGCGGCGGCGCTGTCCGGGCGTCGATTTCGTCTGGATCATGGGCGCCGACAGCCTCGCCACCCTCCACCGCTGGAAAGGGTGGCGCCTGATCGCCGCGCTCGCGCCGATCGCCGTCGTCGACCGGCCCGGCTGGACGCTCCGCGCCACCCGGGGCAGGGCCGCGACCCGATTCGCCCGGCGGCGGCTGCCCGAATCGGCGGCGCCGGCGCTCGCCACGGCTTCGCCGCCCGCCTGGCTCTACCTCTACGGGCCCCGCTCGCCGCTTTCGTCCACAGCCTTGCGCGAGCAGGCGCGCAATCCGCCCGATCCGGGCAATGGTTCCGTCACGAACTTTTCCTAGCGTCGGGACGTTGAAAAATGCGGACCGGCGACGCTATCTTTGCAGAGGCGGCGTCTCTTGCCCGCCTGTTCAGAGAGGGGTTCGGCACTGACACAAGTGTCTGCGCACGAAGCGGCGCGTTCTCCGCTTCCACCTCCCTCCGGAGCGAGGGCTCCGCAGGACGAGGAAATCAGGGCGATCGCCCACCATGTCCTCGAGGACATGAAGGCCGAAGACACGGTCGAGATCGACCTTTCCGGCAAGACCTCCATCGCCGACACCATGATCATCACCTCGGGCCGGTCCCACAGGCATGTGGGCTCGATCGCCGAGCGCGTGCTCGAGGTGTTGAAGGAGAAGGGTTTCGGGCCGGCCCGGGTCGAAGGCCTTCCGGCCTGCGACTGGGTCCTGATCGACGCCGGCGACGTGATCATCCACGTCTTCCGTCCCGAGGTCCGCGGCTTCTACAATCTCGAGAAGATGTGGGGCGCCGACCGGCCGCAGGAGCGGGTGGCGGTCTGAGTCCCGGCCCGTCCGGCCGGGCGGAGGCGAGGCGTGAAGCTCACGGTCGTCGCCGTCGGCCGGCTCAAGGCCGGACCGGAGCGGGAGCTCGCCGAGCGCTACCGCGCCCGCGCCGAGACCCTCGGGCGCAGCCTCGGGGTGTCGGTGGAGGTCGCCGAACTCCCCGAAAGCCGCGCCCGCCGCGAGCCCGACCGCATGGCCGAGGAGGCCGACGCGATCCTGCGCCGCGCCGGCGCCGCGGCGCTCGTCCTCTTCGACGAACGCGGGCGATCCCTCCCGAGCGAAGCCTTCGCCGAGAAGGTCGGCGCCTGGCGGGATGCCGGGCGCCCCGTCGTCTTCGTCGTCGGCGGCCCCGACGGCCTCGCCCCCTCCCTGCGCGATAAGGCCGAGCTCGTCCTGTCCTTCGGCGCTTTGTCGCTCCCCCACCAGCTCGTTCGCGTCCTCGTCCTCGAGCAGGTATACCGGTCGTTGACGATCCTCTCCGGGCATCCCTATCACCGGGCGGGTCGCGACGAGGCCTGATGGTTCACAGCCGATTCGCCCGCGCCGGTCTCGTCGCCGGCCTGATCGCCGCCGGCGCCGCGCTCGCCGCGGAAGCGCCGGAAGAGGCGGCGCGGCGCGCCGCCGAGATCGCGGCCGAGCGGATGCGCCAGCAGCACGAGCTGCGCCGGCTCGAAGAGGCGCTCGCGGCGAATCAGGAGGCGCGCCGCCGCCTCGACGACGAGATCGCCCTCATCCGAACCGACCGGGCCAAGCTCGCCGCCGCCCTCGTCGACACGACCCGGCAGGTCCAGGCGACCGAGGACCGGATCCGGGCGATCGAGAAGCGCCTGGAGACGACCGCGGGGAGCGAATCGGCCATCCGCCGCTCCCTCGACGCCAGGCGCGGCGTCGTCGTCGAGGTGCTCGCGGCCCTCCAGCGGATGGGGCGGCGGCCGCCGCCCGCGCTCCTCGTCCGCCCCGAGGACATCCTCGAGGCGGTGCGCAGCTCGATGCTGCTCGGGGCCGTCCTGCCGGAACTGCGGGCGGAGACCGAGGCGCTCGCCGGGGACCTCGCCGAGCTCGTGCGCCTGCGGGCCGCCATGGCGGCCGACCGCCAGGCGCTCGGGCGCGAGCTCGACGCCCTCACCCGGGAGGGCGAGCGCATCCGCGCCCTCGTCGCCGCCCGGCAGGGCCGGATGACGGAGGCCGAGCGGACCGTCGGCGCGGAGCGCGCGGCCGCGGCGGAACTCGCGCGGCAGGCGGGCACTCTCAAAGAGTTGATCGAGCGGATGGAGAAGGAGGTCGCCGCCGCGGAGCGCGCGGCCGAGGAGGCGCGCAAGGCCGCCGAGGCCCAGGCCCGGGCCACCCGCGAGCGCTTCCGCGAGGCCGCCTTCCGCGACCCGGCCCGCCTCGCCCCCAAGATTCCTTTCTCCGAGGCGCGCGGCCTGCTGCCCCGGCCGGTCAGCGGCGAGACGGTGCGGGACTTCGGCGCTCCCGACGGCTACGGCGGAACGACGCGCGGCGTTTCGGTCGCTACCCGCTCCCGGGCGACCGTGGCATCCCCCGCCGACGGCTGGGTCGCCTTCGCGGGACCGTTCCGCTCCTTCGGCCGACTCTTGATCATCAACGCCGGCGGCGGATACTATCTCTTGCTGGCGGGGATGGAGCAGATCACGGTCGAGGTGGGTCAGTTCGTTCTCGCCGGCGAGCCCGTGGCCGCCATGGGTGAGGCTGCCTCGCTTTCGCCGGCTCTCGGCCCTATCGAAAGCAAGGATCCGGTGCTCTATATCGAGTTCAGGAAAGACGGCGGGTCGATCGACCCGGGCCCCTGGTGGGCGAGATCGCAAGCTGAAAAGGTCCGCGGGTAATGCGCAAACTCACTCTGATCGTCCTCGGCGCGTTCATGGGAGCGGGCGCGACGACGCTCGCGACCAAGACGCCGCTCCTGTCCAGCACCGCCGCCGTCGCCGCGTCCGCGGAGACGTACCGGCAGCTGAGCCTCTTCGGCGACGTGTTCGAGAAGGTGCGGTCCGACTACGTGGAGCGGCCGGACGAGGGCAAGCTCATCGAGTCGGCCATCAACGGCATGCTGACCTCCCTCGACCCGCATTCGAGCTTCATGGACGCCAAGAGCTTCCGCGACATGCAGGTCCAGACCCGCGGCGAGTTCGGCGGCCTCGGCATCGAGGTCACCATGGAGGAGGGGCTGGTCAAGGTCGTCACGCCGATCGACGACACCCCCGCGGCCAAGGCCGGCCTCCTCGCCAACGACGTCATCACCCACATCGACGACGAGGCGGTGCAGGGCCTGACCCTGAACCAGGCCGTCGACAAGATGCGCGGCCCGGTCGGCTCGACCGTGCGCCTCAAGGTCCGCCGCAAGGAGCGCAGCGATCCCCTCGAGGTCTCCCTGACCCGCGACACCATCCGCATCCGTCCGGTGCGCGCCCGCAAGGAGGGCGAGGACATCGGCTACCTGCGCATCACCCAGTTCAACGAGCAGACCTTCGAGGGCCTGCGCCGCGAGATCGACCGGCTGTCGAACGAGATCGGCCAGGACAAGCTCAAGGGCTACGTGATCGACCTGCGCAACAATCCGGGCGGGCTGCTCGACCAGGCCATCATGGTCTCCGACGCCTTCCTCGACCGGGGCGAGATCGTCTCGACCCGCGGCCGCAACGCCGACGAGACGCAGCGCTTCAACGCCAAGCCGGGCGACCTGACCAAGGGCAAGCCCCTCGTGGTGCTCATCAACGGCGGCTCGGCCTCGGCCTCGGAGATCGTCGCCGGCGCCCTGCAGGACCACAAGCGGGCGACCGTGCTCGGCACCCGCTCCTTCGGCAAGGGCTCGGTCCAGACCATCATCCCGCTCGGGGGCAACGGGGCGGTGCGCCTGACGACGGCGCGCTACTACACCCCGGCCGGCCGCTCGATCCAGGCGAAGGGCATCGACCCCGACACCGAGATCCTGCAGGAGATCCCGGACGAGCTGAAGGGCAAGGACGAGACCAAGGGCGAGGCGGGTCTGCGCGGCCACCTGCGCGGCAGCGACAAGGAGGAGCGGGGCGGCTCCTCGGCCTACATCCCGCCGGACGCGACGAAGGACAAGCAGCTCAACGCCGCCTTCGACCTCCTCCGCGGCGTGCAGAAGGGCGCCGCCGTGAAGGCCCCGGTCCCGAACTGAGCCGGCGTTAACCGCTCGCTAACCACGAAGGCCCGCAGTGTCGAAGGACCTGCGGGCCTTTCGATTCGGGCCCGCCTTCGCCGGAGGGAACGCGTGGAGGCGACGGCGGACGACCTGACGCGACCGCTCGGGCTCGACCGCAAGGAGCGCCCGCGCCGTCGCCTGCCCCTCGCCCGCCTGGGCCTCGGCGCCCTCGGGGCGGCCGTCGCGGCGCTCGCCGTTTTCGTCGCGCTGGTCGACGACCCGCTCGGCGGCGAGCCCCACGTCGTGGTGCCGATCGAGATCCGGGCCGCGGCCCCGCCGGCGCCGGCGGCGGTCGCGCCCGCGGAGCCCGCCTCGCGCACGGCGAGCGAGGTCGAGAGCGCGTCCGGCGTCGCGGTGGTCCGGCCGGGCGGCTCCGCCGCGCCCGCCGCGATCGTGATCCGCGCGCCGGAGCCGGAGGTGATCCGCCTCGCCCCCGCCCCCGATCCGCGCCTGTCCGAACGGGCCCGCCACGGCGCCCTGCCGAAGCTCGGCCCCGACGGCGCCCGCCCGCTCGACGTCTATGCCCGCCGGGCGACCGGGCTTCCCGGCGGGGCGGCCCCCGCCGGCCGGGTCGCGATCCTGGTGACCGGCCTCGGCATCGGCCAGAGCGCCACCGCGAACGCCATCGACAAGCTGCCGCCGCCGGTGACCCTCGCCTTCGCGCCCTACGGGGGGGACCTCGAACGCCAGGTCGCCCGCGCCCGCGAGGCCGGCCACGAGGTCATGCTCCAGGTGCCGATGGAGCCCTTCGACTATCCCGACAACGACCCCGGGCCGCACACCCTGATGGCGCAGGGCAAGCCCGCGGAGAACCTCGACCGGCTGCACTGGGCCATGACCCGCTTCCCGGGCTATGTCGGCCTCGTCAACTTCATGGGCGGGCGCCTCACCGCCGACGAGGCGGCGCTCGCGCCGATCCTGCGCGAAGTGGGCGCCCGCGGCCTCGGCTTCCTCGACGACGGCTCCTCGGCCCGCTCCCAGGTCGCCGCCGTGGCCGCGCGCCTGCGCGTGCCGGGCCTGCGCGCCGACCTCGTCCTCGACGGAGTGCCGCGCTCCGACCAGATCGACCGGGAGCTCGCCCGGCTCGAGGAGATCGCGACGAAGCGCGGCCTCGCCGTCGCCACCGCGAGCGCCCTTCCCTTGACTGTGGAGCGAATCGCCCGCTGGTCGCGCGAACTCGAATCCCGCAATATCCTGCTCGTCCCGGTCAGTACCGCCTTCCCCCGCTGACCGGGCGGAGCCACCGATGCCCCGCGGCCAGACCGCCCTCCAGGATCTGCCCTATCGCCCCTGCGTCGGCGTCGCCCTGTTCAACCGGGACGGCCGGGTCTTCGTCGGCCGGCGCCGGGCGCAGGCCGGTCCCGAGCACGTCTCCGGCCTCTACGCGTGGCAGATGCCCCAGGGCGGCATCGACCGGGGCGAGGAGCCCCTCGCCGCCGCCCTGCGCGAACTCTACGAGGAGACGAACGTCCGCTCCGCCTCGCTGCTGGCCGAGGCGCCGGGCTGGTACGCCTACGACCTGCCCGAGCGGGTCGCCACCCGGGCCTGGAAGGGGCGCTACCGCGGCCAGACCCAAAAATGGTTCGCGCTCCGGTTCGAAGGCGACGACGACGAGATCGACATCTTCCGCCCGGGGGGCGGGCGGCACCGGCCCGAGTTCGAGGATTGGCGCTGGGAGCGCCTGGAGCGCCTGCCCGAGTTGATCATCCCGTTCAAGCGGCCGGTCTACGAGCAGGTGGCCGCCGCCTTCGCCCACCTCGCGCGGCCGGCATGACGCCCCGCCTCGTCGGCGAGGCGGACGGCGCGCCGGTGCACGAGGCGGTGCTGCGCAGCCGCGCCGGGGCCGAGGCCCGCCTCCTCACCTACGGCGCGATCCTGCGCGACCTCGTCGTGCCGGCCCGGGACGGCCTGCGCCGGGTCGTCCTCGGCTTCGAGCGGCCCGAGGACTACCGGGCCCACGCCGACGCCTATCTCGGCGTGATCGCCGGCCGCTACGCGAACCGCATCGCGCACGGCGCCTTCACCCTGGACGGGGCGACCCACCGGATCGCGGCGAACGACGGGCCGCACGCCCTGCACGGGGGACCGGGCGGCTTCGGCGAGCGGGTCTGGACCCTCGCCGCCGCGTCCGAGGACGCGATCACCCTGACGCTCCTCTCCCCGGACGGCGACAACGGCTTTCCGGGCACCCTCGCCGTCGCCTGCACCTACCGGCTGCTCGAGCCCGCGACCCTCCGCATCGAGCTCGCGGCCGTCACCGACCGGGCGACGCCGGTCGGCCTCTGCCACCATTCGTACTTCAACCTCGCGGGCGGCCCGACCATCCTCGACCACCGCCTCGCGGTCGCCGCCGACTTCTACACCCCGGCCGACGAGAGCCTGATCCCGACGGGGGAGATCCGTGCCGTCGCCGGCACGCCCTACGACTTCCGCGCGGAGCGTCCGGTCGGCGCGACGCCGCACGTGCCGCTCGACGTCAATTTCGTGCTGCGGCGGGCCGGGCTCGCCCCCGGAACGCCGGCCGAGGCGGCCCGGCTCGTCGCCCCCGACGGTCTCGCCCTCACGGTGCGGACGACGGAGCCGGGCCTCCAAGTCTACGACGGGGGAAAGCTCGCCCTGCCGGTCCCGGGGCTCGCGGGAGCGTCCTACGGCCCGCATGCGGGCATCTGCCTCGAGCCGCAGCTTTTTCCGGACGGCCCCAACCGGTCCCATTTCCCGGACCCGATCCTGCGTCCCGGCGCCGTCTACCGGCAGGTCACCGAGTACCGGTTCGCGGCGGCCTGAGCGGCGGCGATCACGGCCTCGCCGGCGCCGGGCCGAGGCCGTGGCGCAGGACCTTGCGCATCACCCCCGGCAGCGCCTCCTCGCCGAGATCGGCGCGGGCGGTCCAGCGCAGGCCCTGCGGGGCGGGCGTCGTCCGGCCGACCCGGGCGAAGTAGACCGTCAGCTCGAGCGGAAAATGCGTGAAGGTGTGGCGCACGAGCCCGGGCAGGCGCTTCCACGAGGCTTCGAGGGGCGCGTCGAGCACGGCCCGGGCCGGATCGTAATCCGCCGCCCAGGCGCTCGTGGGGACCTCGGCCATGCCGCCCAAGAGGCCCTTGGGCGGGCGGGTGCCGAGGAGGATGGCGTCGTCGGAGCGCAAGGCGAGGAAGGCGGCGCCCCGGCGCAGTTCCCCCTCCCGCTTGCGCTCCTTGCGCGGAAAGGTCTCCTGCAGCCCGGCGGCGCGGGCCCGGCAGGGCGCCATCCAGGGGCACAGGCCGCAGGCCGGGCGCTTCGGCGTGCAGATGGTCGCGCCGAGGTCCATCAGCGCCTGCGCGAAATCGCCCGGACGGTCCGGGACGAGCTCGGCGACCCGGCGCCGGATCGCGGTCTTGGCCCCCGGCAGGGGCTCCTCGAGGGCGTCGAGGCGCGCGATCACCCGCTCGACGTTGCCGTCGACCGCCGCCGCGCGCTCGCCGAAGGCGATCGCCGCAACCGCCGCCGCCGTGTAGGCGCCGATGCCCGGCAGCCGGCGCAGCTCCTCCTCGGTCCGGGGAAAGCGCCCGCCGTGCTCGGCCGCGACCGCCTTGGCGCAGGCGTGGAGGTTGCGGGCCCGGGAATAGTAGCCGAGCCCGGCCCAGGCCTGCATCACCGCCTCGGCGGGGGCGGCGGCGAGGCTCGCCAGGGTCGGGAAGCGGGTGAGGAAGCGCTCGTAGAAGGGCCGCACCGCGGAGACGGTGGTCTGCTGCAGCATGATCTCGGAGAGCCACACCCGGTAGGGATCCGCCTCCTCGCCGGGGCGCGCGCGCCAGGGCAGGTCGCGCCGGTGGCGGTCGTACCAGCGCAAAAGTTCCTGTGGATCGGGATTCCGGGCGTCCGGCGCAGCGGGTAACATGGGCCGAGACTTAGAAGGTCGGCCCGGCCGATCCAAGCCATGGCACGCGCAAGACCCCTCGCCGACCTCATCGGGCCGTGCCTCGGCCCCTCCCTCGCCGCGCAAGGTTTTGCGGCGGCGGACGTGCTCGTCGCCTGGCCGGAGATCGTCGGCGAACGGCTCGCAGCCTTCTCGCAGCCGGTGCGCCTCGAGCGCCGGCGCTCCCGCGATCCCGACGCGCCCCGCGAGCCGGGCGCCCTCGTCGTCCGGGTGGAGAGCGCCTTCGCCCTCGACCTCCAGCACCTCGCGCCCCTGGTGATCGAGCGGGTCAACGCCCATTACGGCTGGCGCTGCGT
>DATLFZ010000478.1:0-5426 GCA_035540795.1 Beijerinckiaceae bacterium
GCACCGAGACGCCCGTCAAGAAGCTCACGATCACCGCGGGCCGGCCGGCGAGGCGCCCGAGCGGGTTGCCCCCCCGGTCCCGCACCGGCAGCGGGCAGTCGATGCCGTGCTGCGCGAGGTGCTCCATGAGGCCGAGGAAGAACGGCAGCTCCTCCTCCCGCACCCGCTTCTCGTAGAGCGTGAGGATGTACGACCCCTGCCCCGTCTGCAGATAGTAGTTGGTGTTCTCGACCCCCTCGGCGATGCCCTTGTAGGACAGGACCGGGCCGATCGCGTAGGCGGCGAGGAACGCGGCGAGCTCCTCGTCCGAGACCTCGGTGTAGACGGCCAAGCGCCTACTCCGCGGCCTGCCCGCGCAACTCGCGCGGGAGCGGGAAGAACACGCCCTCGGTGGCGGTCGTCACGGTCTCGACCGTCACCGCGTAGCGCTCGGCGAAGGCGTCGATGATCTCCTCGACCAGGATCTCGGGGGCGGAGGCCCCGGCGGTGAGGCCGAGCCGGCGGATGGCGCCGAAACGGCTCCAGTCGATGTCCTCGGCCCGCAGCACGAGCCCGGAGACGGGGCAGCCGGCGCGCTCCGCCACCTCCCGCAGGCGCTGGGAGTTCGACGAGTTCGGCGAGCCGACGACGAGGAGGGCGTCGACGAGGGGCGCGACCCGCTTCACCGCCTCCTGGCGGTTCGTCGTCGCGTAGCAGATGTCCTCCTTGTGCGGGGCGACGATCGCCGGGAACCGGCGCTTGAGCGCCTCGACGATCTCGCGGGTGTCGTCGACCGACAGGGTCGTCTGGGTGACGTAGGCGAGGTTTTTCGGGTCGGCCGGGGCGAGCCGGGCCGCGTCGTCGAGGGTCTCGATCAGGGTGATGGCGCCCGCCGGCAGCTGGCCGAGGGTGCCGACCACCTCGGGATGGCCCGCATGGCCGATGAGGAGGACGTGCCGGCCGCGCCGGTGGTGCAGCTCCGCCTCCCGGTGGACCTTGGTGACGAGCGGGCAGGTGGCGTCGACGGCGAAGAGCCGGCGCGCCGCCGCGGCCTCCGGCACCGCCTTCGCCACCCCGTGGGCGGAGAAGATCACCGGCGCGTCCCCGTCCGGCACCGCGTCGAGCTCGGTGACGAACACGGCGCCCTTCCGGCGCAGCCCCTCGACCACGTACTTGTTGTGCACGATCTCGTGGCGGACGTAGACCGGCGGCCCGTAGAGCGCGAGCGCCCGCTCGACCGCGTCGATCGCCCGGACCACGCCCGCGCAGAAGCCGCGCGGAGCGCACAGAAGGATGTCGAGCGGCGGCTTCGGCATCCGGCGCATGTGCGGGGAGCGCCCGGACGTGTCAAGCGCCGCGCCTCGCGCCCCGCGGCGATCCGGGGTAAGGAGCCGGCTCTTTCCCGCGGCGCGTACCGCAGGTCGAGTCGATGCCGGAAACGTCCCTCAGCTTCCTGCCGCCGGTCCTGATCTTCTGCGCGGCGGCCGTCATCGGCGTGCCGCTGTTCCGGCTGCTCGGCCTGAGCGCCGTGCTCGGCTATCTCGCGGCCGGCGTCGTCATCGGCCCGTCCGGCCTGCGCCTCATCGCCCATCCGGAGACGGTGAGCGGGGTCGCCCAGCTCGGCGTCGTGCTCCTCCTCTTCATCCTGGGGCTCGAGCTCAAGATCTCGCGCCTCGTGTCGATGCGGCGGGACATCTTCGGGCTCGGCCTCGGGCAGATGGGGCTCACCGCCATCGTCCTCGCGGCCGCGGCGGCGGCCTTCGGGATCGCGCCGGCGGGGGCGGCGGTGGCGGGCGTCGCGCTCACGGTGTCCGGCACGGCCATCGCCCTGCAGATCCTCGGCGAGCGCGGCCACCTGCAGGCCGCCTACGGACAGCGCTCCTTCGCCGTGCTGCTGTTCCAGGATCTGTCGATCATCCCGGTCCTCGCCGTCCTGCCGCTCCTCGCCACCGCGGGCGCCGTCGGCGCGGGCGCGTCGCCCTTCGACATGGCCTGGGGGGTCGGGGCCGCCGCCGCGGCCCTCGTCGCGGTGGTGCTCGTCGGCCGCTACGGGCTCAACCCCCTGTTCCGGCTCCTCGCCCGCAGCGGCGCCCGGGAGGTCATGACCGCCTCCGCCCTCCTCGTGGTGCTGGGCACGGCGCTGCTCATGGACCGGGTCGGGCTGTCGATGGCGCTCGGCGCCTTCCTCGCCGGCGTGCTCCTCGCCGAATCGAGCTTCCGCCACCAGCTCGAGGCCGAGGTCGAACCTTTCCGCGGCATTCTGCTCGGCCTGTTCTTCCTCAGCGTCGGCATGTCGATCGACGCCGGCTTCGTGCGCGCGCACCTCCTCCACCTCCTCGGCGCGACCGCCGGAATCGTCGCCGTCAAGGCGATGGTGGTGGCGATCCTGTTCCGGGCGGTCGGCTCGCCCCGGCGGGACGCGGTGCGCAGCGGCCTCGTGCTCGCGCCGGCGGGCGAGTTCGCCTTCGTCCTCCTCCCGGAAGCGGCGGGGCTGGGCCTTCTCGGCCCCGCGGCGGCCCAGTTCATGGTCGCGGTGTCGGTGCTGACCATGCTCGCCGGCCCCCTCGCCGCGAAGGCGCTCGAACTCGTCCTCGCCCGACGGCACCGGCCCGCGGCTCCCGAGCCGGCCCTCGACGATCTCGGGGGAGGCGAGAGCCGGGTCCTCGTGGTCGGCTTCGGCCGCTTCGGCCAGGTGGTGGACCAGATCCTGCTCGCCCGCGGCGTCGAGGTGACCGTCATCGACAAGAACGTCGACCGCATCCGCGCGGCGGCCCGGTTCGGGCTGCGGGTCTTCTACGGCGACGGCACGCGCCTCGACGTCCTGCGCGCCGCCGGGGCCGAGCGCGCCGACCTGATCTGCGTCTGCGTCGACGAGCGGGAGGCGGCGCTCAAGATCGTCGAGATCGTCCATGCCGAGTTCCCGCGCCTGCGCACCTTCGTGCGGGCCTACGACCGCATCCACGCCATCGACCTCATGAACCTCGACGTGGACTTCCAGGTGCGCGAGCTGTTCGAATCGGCCCTCGTCTTCGGCCGGGCGACCCTCGAGGAGCTCGGCGTGCCCGCGGAGGAGGCGGCGGGCGTCGTCGCCGACGTGCGCCGGCGGGACGTCACCCGTCTCATGATGCAGAAGGAGGAGGGCATCATGGGCGGCCGCGACCTCCTGCACGGGGTGAGGCTCGAGCCGGAGCCGCTGACCGCGCCCAAGTCGCGCCCGCACGGGCTCAGCCCCGAGACCCGCGACATCATCGGCGAGGACGAGCTGCCGCGTGTCTGACGCGCCCGCGCCGCGCTTCGTCAGCGGCTCCACCCTGCGGCATGTGGTCGTGATGACCACGACCGGCTCGGTCGGGCTCGTCGCGGTCTTCGCCGTCGACCTCCTCTCGCTCCTCTACATCTCGTGGCTCGGCGATCCGAGCCTGACCGCCGGCGTCGGCCTCGCCACCATCGTCCTGTTCTTCGCCGTGTCGATCAACGTCGGGCTGATGATCGCCGTCGGCGCGGTCGTGTCGCGGGCCCTCGGCCGCCGGGACGCCGCCGCCGCGCGGCGGCTGTCGAGCTCGGCCGTCGTGCATCTCGCCGGCGTCGCCCTTGTCGTCGCGCTCGTCCTCCTCGCCGTGCTCGACCCCTTCTTGCGCTTCCTCGGGGCGAGCGCGGAGACGCTTCCCGTCGCCCGGCGCTTCCTGTGGATCACGCTGCCGTCGAACGTGCTGATGGCGGTCGGGATGGGTTTTTCCGGCACCCTGCGGGCGGCCGGCGACGCCAAGCGGGCCATGTACGTGACCCTGACCGGCGCCGCCGTGACCGTGTGGCTCGACCCGCTCCTGATCTTCGGCCTCGGCCTCGGCGTCGACGGCGCCGCGATCGCGACCGTCGTCTCGCGGGTCGTCTTCGTGGCGGTCGGCTTCCACGGGGCCGCGCGGATCCACGGCCTCGTCGGCCGCCCGACCCTCGCCGGCGTCAGGGCGGACGCCCGCCCGCTCTACGGCGTCGCCGTGCCCGCGGCGCTCACCAACATCGCGACGCCCGTGGCGAGCGCCTTCGTGGTGAGCATCCTCGCCACCTTCGGCGACGAGGTGATCGCGGCGAATGCGGTGATCGACCGCATCGTCCCGGTCGCCTTCGGCGGGCTGTTCGCGCTCTCCGGCGCGGTCGGGCCGATCCTCGGCCAGAACTGGGGCGCGCTGCGCTTCGACCGGATGCGCGGCATCCTGCGGGACGGCGTCCTGTTCTCCGGCGTTTATGTCGGCCTCGTCTGGGTCGTGCTGGTGCTCCTGCGGCACCGGCTCGCGGACCTGTTCCATCTCGGCGGGCTCGGGGCCGACCTGCTGGTGTTCTTCTGCCTGGTGAGCGGGCCGCTCTGGTTCTTCAACGGGCTCCTGTTCGTCGCGAACGCCGCCTTCAACAATCTCGGCTTTCCGTACTATTCGACGGGATTCAACTGGGCCCGGGCGACGATCGGGACGATCCCCTTCGCGTATCTCGGCGCGCGGCTCGCCGGTCCGGAGGGGGCCATCGCCGGGGTCGGGCTCGGCTTCGTCGGCTTCGGCCTCGCCGCAGTCGTGACCGCGTTCTGGACCATCCGGCTGCTCGAGAGCCGGGCCGGGCACCCGAGCGCCGCCGCCGGCGTTGTCCAAAAACCGCCCCGGGAGGAGTGACGCCGTGTTCAACCTGTTCGACATCCTGCGCAGCGCGCAAGGCGGCGCCGCCTTCGACAACATGGCCCGCCAGTTCGGCCTCTCCGCCGAGCAGGCCCAGCGGGCCGCGGAGGCGCTGCTGCCGGCCTTCGCCCTCGGCCTCCAGCGCAACGCGGCGAACCCCGCCAATTTCGGCGCGCTCATGGGCATGCTCGGCTCGGACCGCTACGGCGGCTTCTTCGACAAGGCCGGCGCCGCCTTCTCCGCCCAGGCGAGGGAGGAGGGCAACGAGATCCTCGACCGGCTCTTCGGGTCGAAGGACGTGAGCCGCCAGATCGCCGACCAGGCGGCGCTGTGGAGCGGCGTCGGCGCCCGGGCGCTCCAGGACATGATGCCGGTGATGGCGGCGATCCTCATCGGCGGCATGGCCAAGATGGCCGGCGCCCAGGGCTTCGCGGCCATGTTCGGCCCCTTCGCCGACCTCTTCCGCAACGCGCCGACGGCGGACCGGACCGCCGCGGCGGCAAACCCGTTCGAGGCCTGGCAGGCGATGATGCAGGGCATGGCGGCCGGCCAGGCCTCCCCGGCAAAAACCGCCAGCGCGGGCTCGGACGACCCGGCTGCCGCGAACCCATTTGCGGAGATGATGGCGGCGATGATGCGGGGCCGAGCGCCGGCCGAGCCCGCCGCGGAACCGGAGCCGGAGGAGCCCGCGCCCGGCGAGGCCTGGCAGCGCCTGTTCGAGGCCGGCCGCGACGTGCAGGAGCAGCAGCTGAACGCGTTGCGCAACATCCTCGACCGCACCTGGGG
>DATLFZ010000479.1:0-3001 GCA_035540795.1 Beijerinckiaceae bacterium
ATCGCGGCGCGGCCAGGCGCTCGCCGGCGCCTACCGGCTGGCCAGGGCCGAGGCGGTGCGCGAGACGGGCCTCGCGGCGGCGACCTTTCCCGAAATCTGTCCCTTCACCCTCGATGAGGTGATGACCCGGTCCTACGCGATCGAGTAGAGCGGGCCCGTGCTCAAGATCCGCCTGATCCCCTGCCTCGACGTCAAGGACGGCCGCGTCGTCAAGGGCGTGCGCTTCGTCGACCTGCGCGACGCCGGCGACCCGGTCGAGGCCGCCAAGGCCTACGACGCCGCCGGCGCCGACGAGCTCTGCTTCCTCGACATCACCGCGAGCCACGAGAACCGGGGCATCCTGTTCGACGTGGTCACCCGCACGGCCGAGGCCTGCTTCATGCCGCTGACCGTCGGCGGCGGCGTGCGCACGGTGGAGGACATCCGAAAGCTGCTGCTCGCCGGGGCCGACAAGGTCTCGATCAACACCGCCGCGGTGAAGAACCCGGACTTCGTGCGGGAGGCGGCCCAAAAATTCGGCGACCAGTGCATCGTCGTCGCCATCGACGCCAAGGCGGTCGCGCCGGGGCGCTGGGAGATCTTCACCCATGGCGGGCGCAACCCGACCGGCCTCGACGCGGTGGATTTCGCGAAGCGCGTCGCCGCCCTCGGCGCGGGCGAGCTTCTGGTCACGTCGATGGACCGGGACGGCACCAAGGCCGGCTACGACCTCGCCCTCACCCGGGCGATCGCCGACGCGGTGCCGGTACCGGTGATCGCCTCCGGCGGCGTCGGCGGGCTCGACCACCTCGTCGACGGGGTGCGCGAGGGCCGGGCCAGCGCCGTCCTCGCGGCCTCGATCTTCCACTTCGGGGAGTATTCGATCGCCCAGGCCAAGGCGCACATGGCCCGCGCCGGCCTCCCCATGCGCCTGGAGGCGTGATGTTCGCCCTCGATGACCTCGCCCGTATCGTCGCCGCCCGGGCGGGCGCCGACCCGGCCTCGTCCCACACGGCGAAGCTCCTCGCCGGCGGGCCCGCCAAGGCGGCGAAGAAGCTCGGCGAGGAGGCGGTGGAGGCGGCGCTCGCCGCCGTGCAGGGCGACCGGGCCGGCCTCGTCGGCGAGGCGGCGGACGTGCTCTACCATTTGCTCGTTGTCTTGCACGGGGCCGGCGTGCCACTTGAGGAGGTGATGGCGGAGCTCGAGCGGCGCACGGCGCGCTCCGGCCTCGCCGAAAAGGCCGCCCGGCCGCAGGACTGAGCATGCTCGCGACGAACGAGATGGCGAGGCCCGCCGACGATCTCTCCCCCTACCGGGTCTTCCCGCGGGACGAATGGGCGAAGCTGCGCGCCGACACGCCGCTGACCCTGACCGCCGACGAGGTGCTGCGCCTGCAGTCGCTCAACGACCCGATCGGACTCGACGAGGTCGCGGCGATCTACCTGCCCCTGTCGCGCCTGCTCTCCCTCTACGTCGCGGCGACGCAGGGGCTGTTCAAGGCGACCCAGCGCTTCCTCCTCGCCGAGGCCGAGGTGAAGGTGCCCTACATCATCGGCGTCGCGGGCTCGGTGGCGGTCGGCAAGTCGACCACCGCCCGCGTGCTGAAGGCGCTCCTCGCCCGCTGGCCGAACACGCCCAAGGTCGACCTGATCACCACCGACGGGTTCCTGCTGCCGAACGCCGAGCTCGAACGCCTCGGCCTCATGGAACGGAAGGGCTTTCCGGAGAGCTACGACACGGGAAAGCTCCTGCGCTTCCTCGCCGACATCAAGGCCGGCAAGCGCAACGTGCGGGCGCCGCTCTACTCCCACCTCGTCTACGACGTCGTGCCGGGGGAGGAGACGGTGATCGACCGGCCCGACATCCTCATCGTCGAGGGGCTCAACGTCCTGCAGCCGGCCCGCCTGCCCAAGGACGGCACCGCCATCCCCTTCGTGTCCGACTATTTCGACTTCTCGGTCTATCTCGACGCCCACGAGGACGACCTGCACCGCTGGTACGTGGCCCGGTTCCTCAAGCTGCGCCAGACCGCCTTCCGGGATCCGAAATCGTACTTTGCCAAATACGCCGAGCTCGAGGAGGGCGAGGCGATCGCCACCGCCGACGGGCTCTGGTCCCGGATCAACCTGCCGAACCTGCGCGAGAACATCGTCCCGACCCGGCAGCGGGCGAGCCTGATCCTGCAGAAGGGGCCGAGCCACCGCATCGAGCAGGTCCGGTTGCGGCGGTTGTAGATGGCCGACCGGGACAAGCTCCGCGAGAGCGCCGAATACACCGAGGCCGCCGCCGCGCACACCGAGGTCGCGGCGGAACAGACGGCGCAGGCGGCCGAGCGCACGCAGGTCGCCGCCGAGAAGACCAAGGATTCCGCCGACCGGCGCACCGAACTCGCCGCCGACCGGACGGTGTTCGCGGCCGAGCGCACCTACGCCGCCTGGGTCCGCACCGGGCTCGTGGCGCTCGCGAGCGGCATCGGCGCGCGAAAACTGCTCGAAGGGCTGATGCCGCACTGGCTCGTGGTGGCCGCCGGCACGGCGCTGATCCTGTTCAGCGCCTTCTGCTTCGTCGCCGGCGTGTGGCGGCAGGTCTTCGTCGGCGCGCCGCCGCCGAACCCCGACGTGCCGCGCCTGCCGGCCGTGGTCCTCGTGATCGTCAACGGCTTCCTGGCGCTCGTGGCGCTCGCCGCCCTCACTCGACCCGCCCGAACCACACCCCGAGGAGGGCGGCGGGAACGGGGCGCACTCGTGCGGCGCTCCCTTCCCCGGCGACCCCCAACCGGATCGGGGGCTGCGGGCCCGAGTCCGACCTGCCCGCCGGAGGGTCGAGCCCGGCCGTCAGGCGAGCCAGCGTTTGCGGCGCTTGTAGCTCTTGACCTCGCGGAAGGATTTTCGGCTGCCTTCGGCGACGCCGAGGTAGAATTCCTTCACGTCCTCGTTCTCGCGCAGCATCTCGGCCGGGCCGTCCATGACGACGCGGCCCGTCTCGAGGATGTAGCCGTAGCTCGCGAGCCGCAGCGCCATGT
>DATLFZ010000480.1:0-13419 GCA_035540795.1 Beijerinckiaceae bacterium
GCGCTCCGCCGCCCCCGCCGCCTGGGCGAGCTCGCCGTAGACCTCCGACAGCTGGCCGAGCGCGCTCGCGGCGAAGACCGCGTAGAGCACGAATTGCGACAGGCGCCCGGGGGTGAGGTTGCCGGCGAGCGTGGTCGGCGTGCTGTGGTACGGGGCGCAGGACGTGCTCGCCGGCAACCTCACCCCCGGGCGCCTGTCGCAATTCGTGCTCTACGCGGTCTTCGCCGCGAGCGCGCTCGGCCAGCTGTCGGAGGTCTACGGCGAGCTCGCCCAGGCGGCGGGGGCGGCGGAGCGCCTCGGCGAGATCCTGGCGACGCCGCCCGCCATCGTCGCGCCGCCCGCGCCGCGGCGCCTGCCCGAGCCGCCGCTCGGCACGGTCGCCTTCGAGAACGTGCGCTTCGCCTACCCGACGCGGCCGGAGCGCTCGGCCCTGCACGGGCTCACCTTCTCGGTGCGACCCGGCGAGCGGGTCGCCCTCGTCGGACCGTCCGGGGCCGGCAAGACCACGGTCCTGCAGCTGCTGCTCCGGTTCTACGACCCGGATGCCGGGCGCATCCTGGTCGACGGGGTGCCGATCGAGGAGGCGGATCCCGCCGCCCTGCGGGGGCGCATGGCGCTCGTCCCGCAGGAGCCGACCGTGTTCGCCGCGAGCCTGCGCGACAACATCCGCTACGGGCGGCCGGAGGCGAGCGACGAGGAGGTGCGCCGGGCGGCGGCGCTCGCCCATGCGGACGGCTTCATCCGGGCGATGCCCCGCGGCTACGACACCCTCGTCGGTGAGCGCGGTGCCACCCTGTCGGGCGGCCAGCGCCAGCGCATCGCCATCGCCCGCGCCGTCCTCAAGGACGCGCCGATCCTGCTCCTCGACGAGGCGACGAGCGCGCTCGACGCGGAGAGCGAGCGCGCCGTCCAGGACGCCCTCGACCGGCTGATGCAGGGGCGCACGACCCTCGTCATCGCGCACCGGCTCGCCACCATCCGCCGGGCCGACCGCATCCTGGTCCTCGATGCCGGCCGCGTGGTCGAGGAGGGCACGCACGAGGCCCTGTCCGCCCGCGGCGGGCTCTACGCGCGCCTCGCCCGGCTCCAGTTCGCGGACGCCCCGGAGCCGGCCCCGGCGCCTTGAGGCTCAATCGTGCCGGGTCTTGTTGCTGCCCGGGATGAAGTGCTCGAGGATGCGCACCACCGTCACGACGAACACGCCGAGGACGAAGGCGGCGAGGGCGAGGCCGAACTGCCCGGCGCCGGCGGCGATGCCGAAGGCGCAGGCGAGCCAGATGTTGGCCGCGGAGGTCAGGTTGTGCACGTCCCCCTTGGCGACGATGATCGTGCCGGCGGCGATGAACCCGATCGCCTGGGCGAGCCCCTGGATGGCGCGCAGCGGGTCGAGCCCGACATAGTCCATCTTCATCGCGATCTGGTTGTAGAGCAGCAGCGCCGACAGGGTGATCATCGCCGAGCTGAGGCTGACCAGCGCGTGGGTGCGGATGCCGGCGGCGTGCCCGCGCATCTCCCGGTCGAGGCCCAGCAGCAGCCCCCCGGCCGTCGCGACCACGAGGCGGGCCACGGTGTCGAGGTCGGGCAGGAAGGTGGTCGGGAGCGGCGCGTCCATCGGCGGTTCCGGTCGAGCTTCCATGAGAACGCCCGCGGGCCGAATGGTTCCCGGAACTGCGCTGCTTCCCCCCGGGTTGGGTTCACGAGCCCGAAAGGAGGCCCGCCATGCGTCGTTCCGCTCTCGCGGCCCTCGTCGCCGCCGTCCTGTCCGCTCCCGCCGCGGCCCAGGTCTCGCCCTGCGGCGACCGGGTCAAGGTCGAGCGCGGCGACACGATCAGCCGCATCGCCGAGCGCTGCAACGTCCGGGAGGCGCAGATCCTGCGCGCCAACCCGCGGGTCCAGGGGTCCGAGGACCTGCGGGTCGGCATGGAGCTGCGGCTCGCGGCCGGCCAGCGCGACCGGTTCGACGGCGCCCTCGATCGCCTGCGCGGCCTCGCCGACGAGGCAGGCGACGCGGTCCAGGACCTCGCCGGCCGGGTCGGACGCTCGGTGGACGAGTTCCTCGACGCCAATCCGGACGTGCGCGACCGGCTTCGCCGCCTCGGCGACCGGCTCGACGTTCCGGGGGTGGACGCGAGCCGCGCGAGCGTGTCGGTGACGCCGGACGAGGCGGCGCCCGGCGCGACCGTCAGCGTGTCGGCCGTCGGACTGCCGGCGAACGTGCCGGTGGTGATCGGCGCCGGCGGGCGCGGCACCGCCCACGAGGCCCTGCAGGAGGCGCGCACGGACGACCGCGGCACCGTGCAGGCGAACGTGCAGGTCCCGGCCTGGGCCGAGGACCGGCTCGCCTTCGTGGTCGTCGGCGTCGACCGCGACTTCCGGGTCCGTTCGGACCCGATCCGCATCGGCGACGCGACCGCCTCGCCCCGCCGCTGAGGAGCCTACCAGCCGGAGGCGTAGGTCGGGCCGCCGCAGTTGCACCACACGTCGCGGCCGCGCTGGTGGACGTGGCGGACCTGCCGCTCGTGCCGGTACTGGTGGCGGCTCGCGTAGTGGTGCCGGTGGTTCACCGCGCGGCGGTGGAAGGTGTTGTAGCGGTTCACCACCGTCACCCGGTGGATGATCCGGTGCCGGTGCACCGTGAGGTGGCGGTGGTTGACCGTGTGCCTGTGCAGCACGAGGCGGTTGTGGTTCACGACCCGGGTGCTCGGCACGACCCGGGTGTGATGGACCACCCGCACGTGCTGGCGCTTGCTCGAGGTCCGGATCACCCGGCTCGGCTTGAGGTTGCAGCCCGGGCAGCCGCGCACCTGCCGCTCGCGCTCGTAGCCGCCGTTGGCCTGTGCGGGCGCGGCCGCGGCCAGCCCGAGGGCCAGAACGGCCCCCATCGCCACCAGAATTCTCGAAATCATCGCGACGTCCTCCGACTCGACCGGTCCAGCCGGCCAGCGAGAAGTCCGCCGCAACTCCTCGGAAAAGCCTCCGCCGTCCAGCCAAGCCGTTCCCTTGCTCCTTGTCAAGGAAAACAATCACCCGTCCCGCTCTTGCGTTCGGCGGAGGGGGCGTTTCACTGAAACGATGACGGACGTGATCGGCTGGCTGCGCTCCCGCCGCGCCGGGCCCGACGACCTCCTGCTCGGGGCGGCGATCGGGCTCGGCATGACCGCCCGCGCCGCGGCGCAGGGCGGAGCCGACTTCCTGCTCGCCCTCAATGCCGGGCGGCTGCGGGTGATGGGCGCCGCCTCGATCGCCGCCATGCTGCCTCTGCGCGACGCCACCGCCTTCACCCAGGATTTCGCCGAGCGCGAGATCCTGGGGCGGGTGTCGGTGCCGGTATTCTTCGGCGCGGCGGCCTGGGACCCCCGGCTCGATCCCGCCGCCCTCGCGGAGCGGCTCAAGGCGGCCGGCTATGCGGGGCTCGCCAATTTCCCGACGGTCATCCACATCGACGGGCGCTACCGGGCCGCCCTCGAACGGGCCGGGCTCGGCTTCTCCTGCGAGGCGCGCCTGCTCGCCGCGGCCAAGGCCGCCGGCCTCGTGGCGCTCGGCTACGCCAAGACCCGCGACGAGGTCGCCGCGCTCCTCGATGTCGGCGTCGACATGCTGTGCCTCAATTTCGGCTGGAACGCCGGCGGGGCGCAGGGCATCCCGGGCGACCTCGCCGTCGACGAGGCCGCCGACCGGGCGCGGCGCATCTTTCAGCAGGTCCGCGGCGCCGCCCCGGACACCCTGTGCTTCGTCGAGGGCGGCCCGATCGTCAGCCCCGACGACATGTGGCGGGTGTGCAGCGAATCCCGGGCCGACGGCTATATCGGCGGCTCCACCCTCGACCGCCTGCCCCTCGAAATGTCGGTGATGCGCACGACCTCGGCCTTCAAGGCGACGAGCGTGCTGCGGGCGGCCCGGGAGAGCGCCCACCGGGAGCACGCCCGCCTTGGCGGGATCGCCGGCCTGCACGGCCATTCGCTCGCCGCGCAGGCGCTCGGCGAGCGCATCGCCTCGGTCGCCTCGACGGACCTGCCCGTGCTGATCTGCGGCGAGCCCGGCGTCGGCAAGACCACCGTCGCCCGGGCCGTGCACGTGGCGAGCCGGCGGACCGGGCCGTTCTTCGTCCTCGACGCGCGCACGGAGCCGCGCGTGCTCGAACGCGACCTGTTCGGCGCCGGCGACGGACGCGGCGGGGCGCTCGGGGTGGCCGACGCCACCGTCGTGCTCGAGTTCGTGGACGGCGCCGCGTCGGGGCTGCAGGCCCGGCTCGTGCAGTGGATCGACCGCGGCGTGCTCGAGCGGTTCGAGCCGACCCCGGAGCGCCCGCGGCGGGCCCGTCTCGTCGCGACGCAGGCCCTCGGTGGCGGTCCCATGCGGGACGACCTGCGGGCGCGCCTCGAGCCGGGCCGGGTCCTCGTCCCGCCTCTGCGCGAGCGGCCGGAGGACGTGCCGCTGATCGCCCGCGCCATCCTCGCCGGCCTGCGCGAACCCCGCGGCCGGGCTCCCGAGATCGACGCCAGCGGCCACCGGGCCCTGATGACGCATACCTGGCCCGGCAACGTGCGCGAGCTCTACGCCGCCCTCGCCCGGGCGGCGACGCTCACCCGGGACCGCATCGACGCCGAGTGCCTCGCGCCCCTCCTCGCGGGGGAGGCGCCGGCGGCGCCCGCCGCCCCGGTCGACGAGCGCGAATGGATTCTGGACGCCCTGCGCCGCAACCGCTTTCGCCGGGCCGAGACCGCGGCCTTCCTGCGCATCTCGCGCAAGACCCTCTACAACAAGATGCGCCGGCTGAGCCTGCTCGACTGATCCCGTCCGGATCCGTGCTAAGGTGAGTACCTCCTCCCACGGAGGCTCGGATGGACGCCAACCGTCACGACGCCTGGCAGGCCGGCGACAGCTACGACGCCTATATGGGCCGCTGGAGCCGGCAGATCGCGCCGCTTTTCCTCGACTGGCTCGACCCTGCCCCTGGTCTCGACTGGCTCGAGGTCGGCTGCGGCACGGGCGCTCTTTCGGCCGCCATCCTCGCCCGCTGCGATCCCGCGAGCCTCCTCGCGGTCGACCCGTCCGAGGGCTTCGTCGCCCGCGCCCGGGCGAACGTGCCGGATCCCCGCGCCACGTTCCGGGTCGGCGACGCGCAGGCGCTCGAGGCGGCGGACGCCTCCAGGGACATGGTCGCCTCGGCGCTCGTCCTCAACTTCGTGCCCGACCGGAAAAAGGCGCTTGCGGAGATGAAGCGGGTCGCCCGGGGCACCGTCGCCTTCTACGTCTGGGATTATCCGGGCGGCGGGGTCGAGTTCATGCGCGCCTTCTGGACGGCGGCGACGGCGCTCGATCCCGAGGCGCGCGACCTCACCGAGGACCGGCGCTTTCCGTTCTGCACCCCGGAAGGGCTGACGGCGCTCGCGAAGGGCGCCGGCCTCGGCCCGGTCGCCTGCGAGGCGATCGAGGCGCCGACCGTGTTCCGCGACTTCGACGACCTGTGGCGCCCGTTCACGCTCGGGGCAGGCCCGGCCCCCGGCTATTGCGTCAAGCTCGCGCCGGAGGCGCGGGAGCGCCTGCGCCTGCGGCTGCGCGACAGCCTTCCCGTGCGGGCGGACGGCACGATCCCGCTCAAGGTGCGGGCCTGGGCGGTGCGGGCGCCGGCCTGACGGGCCGGGCGGTCGCCCGCCGGGGCTCGAACAGGAGGAGGTCGACGCCGCGGGCGGCGAGTTCGGGGCCGAGCCAGCCGGCCATCGCCGCGAGCGCCTCGCGCTCCCGCGGCTGCGAGCCGGGGCCGGGATGCAGGACCACGGCGCTCGCGCCAAGGGCCGCGAGCTCGCGCGCGGCGGCGGCGCCGGCGGCGAAGCCGACCGCCCCAAATCCCTCCGCGACGAAGGCCCGCAGGGCCGCGAGTTCCTCGGCGAAGGAGAGCCCCACCGAGGCGAGGGCCCGCGCCGCCTCCCCGTCGAAAGCCTGGATGGTGGGGTAGTTGGCGAGGCGGCGCACCCCCGCCCGCCGCAGCCGCGCCGCCACCTCCGCCTCGCGCAGGAAGGGGTCGGCCAGGAACAGGCCCGCCACCGGCGCGGGCCCCTCGGCCGGCCAGGGCGGCGCCTCGAGGCTCGAAAGCAGCGCGCCGTTCACGTCGCAGATCGGCAGGGTGGCGAGGAGGTCGAGGTGCGGGCCCTCGAGCCCGCGCAGCCCGGGGACGAACACCGCGCCGGCCGGATCGACCCCGTCGAGGCTGGTTCGGATCGTGAGCACATCGGCCTCGCTTACCCGATCTTACCCAAGCCAGCTCGGCCAGTCACTGGCCATCCTCCCGGGATTGGGCGACCCTTCCCGCACAAGTCGCCGCAGAGCGGCTGCAGACGCGGGTTCGCCCGCGCCGGAGGAATCGGTTGACGCTTGAGCTTTTCGTCACCGTGACGATGAACGGGCTCACGCTCGCGGCGCTCTATTTCATCGTCGCGAGCGGGTTCTCGCTCATCTTCGGGCTGATGCGCACCGTCAACATGGCGCACGGCTCGCTCTACCTCGTCGGCGCCTATCTCGGCTACGCCGTCTTCGACCCGCTCCACAACGCCGACGCGACCTACGCGATCGCCTGGTGGGTCGGCATCGTCGCCGGCGTCGCGGCGGCCGGCGCGCTCGGCGTCCTCATGCAGGTGAGCCTGCTCGGCTGGATGCAGGGCCAGGAACTCCGGCAGGCCCTCGTCACCATCGGCCTGTCGATCATCATCGCCGACCAGCTGCTGGCCCATTTCGGCGGCGTGTCGCGCCAGTTCTTCCCGCCCGACGCCCTGTTCGGGGCGACCCCGTTCCCGATCATCGGCAAGTACCCGACCTTCCGCCTGGTGCAGATCGCGATCGCGCTCATGGTCGGGATCGGCCTGTGGCTGCTCCTCAACAAGACCAAGCTCGGGCTGATGATCCGGGCGGGCGTCGACGACCGCCAGATGCTCGCCGCCTGCGGCATCAACGTGCCGCTGGTCTCGGTGGCGGTGTTCGCGCTCGGCGCGGCCCTCGCCGGGCTCGGCGGGGTCATCGGCGGCTCGGCGCAGCCCTTCACGCAAGGGACCGACGTCCGCTTCCTGCTCACCTCCCTCGTCGTCGTGATCGTCGGCGGCATGGGCTCGATCGGCGGCACCGCGGTCGGGGCCATCCTGGTCGGCATCGCCGAGCAATGGGGCCAGGCGATCGCGCCGGTCTATTCGGTCATCGGCACCTTCCTGATCATGGTCGTGGTCCTGGCGGTGCGGCCGCAGGGGCTGATGGGGAGGCCGGCGTGAGCCACGCCTGGGCGACCCGGCTCTCGCTTCTCGGCCTCGCGGTCCTGATCGTGCTGCCGTTCTTCATCCCGCCGTTCTTTACGGCGAACATCCTCGGTCGGGCCCTCGTCTACGGCATCGTCGCCCTGTCGCTCACCTTCCTCGCGAGCTACGGCGGCTTCGTCTCCCTCGGGCAGATGATGCTCGCCGGCGTCGCCGGCTACACGGTGGCGATCCTCGCCCCGACGGCCATTCCCGCGGCCTTCCCGACCTCGTACTGGGTCGCGGTCCCGGCCGCCCTGTTCTTCGCCACGATCGCCGGCCTCGCCATGGGCGCCATCGCGGTGCGCACGCAGGGCATCTACCTGTTGATGATCACGCTGGCGCTCGCCGTCGGCTTCAACCTCTACGTCCAGTCGAACATCACCCTGTTCAACGGCTACGAGGGCATCCGCAACGTCGTCGGGCCGCAGGTCTTCGGCTACTCGTTCCGCAACGCCTTCATGTTCTACTACGTGTCGCTGGCGGTCGCGGCGACGCTCTATTTCGGCGTTCTGTACCTCGTGCGCTCGCCCTTCGGCCTCGTCCTGCAGGGGTTGCGCGACAACCCGCGCCGGGTGTCGGCGCTCGGCTTCGACGCCGCCGCGCACCGGATCGCCGCCTTCGGCGTCGCCGGGTTCATCGCCGGCTGCGGCGGCGTGCTGGTGTGCTTCTACAACATCGGCATCTCGCCCGGCTCCGTCGGCCTCGGCGCCACCGTCAACATCCTGGTGATGAGCGTCATCGGCGGCCTCGGCCATCCGGTCGGCGCCTTCATCGGCTCGCTGATCTTCACCGTGTTCGACACCTTCGCCGCCGACCTGTACGACCGCAACCGGTTCAACACCCTGATCGGCCTCGTCTTTCTCGTCATCGTGCTGGTCTCGCCGGACGGCCTGCTCGGGCTGTTCAAGCGGGCCGGCGGGCTGGTGCGCACCCGTCGCCCGGAGCAGGCCGCGGCGACGCAACGCTCCGGAGCCTGAAGGCTCCGGTCGCGCAGGCCGGCGCCCGGCCCGCGCGGAAGAGGTCCGGATCAACCGGACGGGCGCGCGGGCGAGCCCCGTCCCAGGCTCGCCCGATCAGACCGGGACGTCAGGAGGAAACACCATGACCTTTCGTATCTCGCGACGCACGGCCCTGAAGGGACTCGCGGCCACCGCCGCGTCCGGCGTCTGCGCCCCCGCCGTTCTCGCCCAGTCGACCGGCCCGATCCGCCTCGGCGGGCTCACCACGCTGGAGGGCCCCTTCGCCACCGGCGGGCAGGATTCCTTCCGCTGCATGCAGATGGAGCTGGAGCGGGTCAACTTCACCGCCGGCGGCCGCAAGATCGAGTTCATCCGCGAATCCTCGAACGCGCAGGCCGACGTGGCCCTCGCCCGTGCCCGCAAGCTCATCGAGCAGGACAACGTCGACATCATCGTCGGGCCGCTGTCCGGGGCCGAGGGCATCGCGCTGCGCGACTACTCGCGCACGCTCACCGGCAAGACCATCGTCAACGGCTCGTCCGGCGCCTCCGACACCACGCTGCGCGATCCCTCGCCGAACTTCTTCCGCTTCTCGACGGACGGGGCGCAGTGGATGGCCGGCCTCGGCAACCACGTGCGCAAGACCATGAACATCGAGGAGGTCGCGGTGGTGGCGGGCGACTACGCCTTCCCCTATGCGCAGGTGTTCGGCTTCTCGCTCGAATATTGCGGCGCCGGCGGGCGCGCCACCTACCTGTGGTCGCCGCTCGGCACGACCGACTTCTCGAGCATCATCGCCCGCATCCCGAAGACCGCCGGCGCCCTCGTCGTGGTCCACGGCGGCACCGACGGCCTCGCCTTCATGACGCAGTACGCCCAGGCCGGCGGCCAGCTGCCGCTGATCGGCGGCTCGATCATGGCCGACCAGACCATGATGAGCGCCCGCGGCCCGCACCGGCGCCTCCTCGTCGGCATGATCTCCTCGGGCCCGATCGCCGACATCCACGACGACCCGATGTGGAAGGAGTTCGTCGAGCGCTACCAGAAGCGCTGGGGCGCCGAGGGCTTCCAGTCGCCGTCGATCCACGGCGTGAACTACGCGACCAACCTCCAGGCGGTCCTGCTGGCGCTCGACCAGGTCAAGGGCGACCTCGGCGACAACCAGAAGGCCTTCCAGGCGGCGCTCGCGAAGCTCGAGTTCAAGAACCCGATGGGCGCCAACGTGAAGCTCGACGAGAACCGCCAGGCGATCTCGGACGTGTTCATGAACCGGATCGAGGAGCGGAACGGCCAGCTGCGCACGGTCACGTTCCAGCGCACCCCGAGCGTCACCCAGACGCTGGGCCTGCCGCGGGACAAGTTCATGGCGCTCGGCTCGCCGTCGCGCGACAACCCGGGCTGCGTGAGGGCCTCTTGACGCAAGTCCCCGCGCCGGCGTCCCCCGCCCTGAGCCTTCGGGGCGTGGGCCGCCGCTTCGGGGCGCTCGCCGCCGTGCGCGACGTCACCTTCGACGTCGCGCCCGGCGAGCGGCGCGCCGTGCTCGGGCCGAACGGCGCCGGCAAGACCACCCTGTTCAACGCCATCTGCGGCGACTTCATGCCGACCGCGGGCACGATCCACCTGTTCGGCGAGGACATCACGAACCTGCCGGCCCACCAGCGGGCGCGCCGCGGGATCGGGCGCACCTACCAGAACTCGCTCCTGTTCAACGGGCTCTCCGTGCTCGACAACATCTTCGTCGCCGTCCGGGGGGCGATGCCCGGCCGCTTCTCGTTCCGGGCGCCGAAGGCCGCAGACCCGGACCTCGCGCGGGCCCGCGCCATCGCCGAGCGGGTCCGCCTCGCCCACGTCGCCGACCGGGTCGTCAACGAACTCTCGCACGGCCAGCGCCGCCAGCTCGAGGTCGGCATGGCGCTCGCCTGCGACCCGCGCCTGCTCATGCTCGACGAGCCCGCCGCCGGCCTGTCCGCGGCTGAGCGGCCCGAACTCAACAAGCTCCTCAAGGAGCTGCCCCGCGACCTGACCCTCGTCCTGATCGAGCACGACATGGACGTGGCCCTGCCCAACGCGGACATCGTCACGGTGATGAAGGACGGCGCCGTGGTGGTCGAGAACACCCCCGAGAAGATCCAGGACGACCCGCTCGTCTACGAGATCTATCTCGGCAAGAAGGCGGCCTGACATGCTCGACACCCTGCCCCGCCCGCAGGAAAGCGTCGCGCCCGCGGCCGCCCAGCTCCTCGAGGTGCGCGGCCTCAACGTGCATTACGGGCGGGCGCACATCCTGCAGGGCGTCGACGTCGCGGTCGGACTCGAGCCGCTCGCCCTCGTCGGCCGCAACGGCATGGGCAAGACCACCCTGTGCCAGACCATCATGGGCATGGTCCCGGCGGGCGCCGGCGAGATTCTCTTCCAAGGCGAGAGCATCAAGGGCCTGGCTCCGAACCGGGTCGCGCGGCGGGGCCTCGCCCTCGTGCCGCAGGGGCGGCGCTGCTTCCAGTCGCTCACCGTCCACGAGCACCTGAAGCTCGTCGAGCAGGGCCGGGGCGCCCGCTGGACCATCGAGCGCGTCTACGACACGTTTCCGCGCCTCGCCGAGCGCAAGAACAACGGCGGGACGCAGCTCTCGGGCGGCGAGCAGCAGATGCTCGCCATCGCCCGCGCCCTCCTCACCAACCCGAAGCTCGTGATCATGGACGAGCCCTCCGAGGGGCTCGCGCCGGTGATCGTCGACCATCTCTGCGAGGTCCTGCGCGGCCTGCGGGAGGAGGGCATCGCCCTGCTCCTCGTGGAGCAGAAGCTCGGGGTCGCGACGGAGGTCTGCGGCACCATCGCCATCATGGTGAACGGGCGCATCGCCACGATCATGGACGCGCAGGCGCTGCTCGCCGACGAGGCCGCGCAGAACCGCTATCTCGGCGTCGCCCAGCACGGGCACTAGGGAGGAGCCGATGAAGGTCTACGTGATCGGCACCTGCGACACCAAGGAGCGCGAGCTCGCCTACGCCAAGGGCCTGATCGAGGCCGCGGGCGTGCCGGCAATCCTCGTCGACGTCGGCACGAAGGGGACGTCGCAGGCGGCGGACGTGCCGGCGGCGGAGGTCGCCCGCCACCATCCGGACGGGGCCGGCGCGGTCCTCGGCAAGGACGACCGGGGCGCCGCCGTCGGCGCCATGGCCGTGGCGCTCGCCCGGTTCGTGGACACCCGCGACGACGTCGGCGCGGTGCTCGGCCTCGGCGGCTCGGGCAACACCGCCATCGTCACCGCCGCGATGCGGGCGCTGCCGATCGGCACGCCGAAGCTCATGGTCTCGACCGTCGCCTCCGGCAACACCGCTCCTTACGTCGGCCCGACCGACGTCGCCATGATGTACTCGGTCGCCGACGTCGCCGGCCTCAACGCGATCACGCGAAAGGTGATCGGCAACGCGGCCCATGCGGTCGCCGGCATGGCCAAGTGGCCGGTCCCGGCGAGCGCCGCCGACAAGCCGGCGCTGGGCATGACCATGTTCGGCGTGACGACGCAGTGCGTGACGCAGATCCGCGAGGCGCTCGAGGGCGAGTACGACTGCATCGTCTTCCACGCCACCGGCACCGGCGGCCAGTCGATGGAGAAGCTCGCCGATTCCGGCCTCGTGCGCGGACTGATCGATGTGACCACCACGGAGGTGCCGGATTTCCTCGTCGGCGGCGTCTTCCCCTGCACCGACGACCGCTTCGGCGCGGTCGCGCGCACGAAGCTGCCCTATGTCGGCTCGGTCGGGGCGGTCGACATGGTCAATTTCGGCGCCCGCGAGACGGTCCCGGAAAGGTTCAAGGACCGCAACCTCTACGTCCACAACCCGCAGGTCACGCTGATGCGCACCACGGCGGAGGAGAACCGGGCCATCGGCGAATGGATCGCGAGCCGGCTGAACCGGTGCGAGGGGCCGGTGCGCTTCCTTCTGCCGCTCGGCGGCGTCTCCGCCATCGACGCGCCGGGAAAACCCTTCCACGACCCGCAGGCCGACGAGGCCCTGTTCGCGGCCGTCCGCGCGACCTTTCGGGACGCGCCGAACCGGAAGCTCATCGAGCTTCCCCACAACATCAACGACCCTGCCTTCTCGGCGGCGGTGGTCGAAAATTTCAAGGAGATCGCCCGATGAACGCCCCCGTCCGCCTCGACGCCGCCAAGCCCCGGCACGAGCGCCGGGCGCTTCTCGCCAAGTTCCGCAAGATGGTCGAGGACCGGGTGCCGATCGTCGGGGGCGGGGCCGGCACCGGCCTCTCGGCCAAGTGCGAGGAGGCCGGCGGCATCGACCTCATCGTGATCTACAATTCGGGCCGCTACCGCATGGCCGGCCGCGGCTCGCTCGCCGGGCTCCTCGCCTACGGCAACGCCAACGAGATCGTGAAGGAGATGGCCCGGGAGGTGCTCCCGGTGGTGCGGCACACGCCGGTGATCGCCGGCGTCAACGGCACCGACCCGTTCGTCACCATGGACAGCTTCCTCGACGAGCTGAAATGGCTCGGCTTCGCGGGGATCCAGAACTTCCCGACCGTCGGGCTGATCGACGGCGTTTTTCGGGCCAATCTCGAGGAGACGGGCATGTCCTACGCCCTCGAGGTCGAGATGGTGCGCCTCGCCGCTTCCAAGGACATGCTGACGACCCCTTACGTGTTCAGCGAGGCGGACGCTGTGGCGATGGCGGAGGCCGGGGCCGACATCCTCGTCTGCCATCTCGGGCTCACCACAGGGGGGGCGATCGGGGCCGAGACGGCGCTCACCCTGCCGGACTGCGTCGAGCGCGTCGACGCCTGGGCGGCGGCGGCGAAGCTCGTGCGCGAGGACGTGATCATCCTCTGCCACGGCGGCCCGATCGCCAACCCGGAGGACGCCGATTACGTGCTCAAGCACGCCAAGGAATGCCACGGCTTCTACGGGGCGAGCTCCATGGAGCGCCTGCCGACCGAAATCGCCATCCGCGACCAGACCCGCGCCTTCAAGGCGCTGACGTTCTGAGGCCGAGGTGGCCGGCCCCAACAAGAAGGGAGGAAGAACATGGCGAAGGCTTATGCGAGCGCGATCGTCGACGCCCCGGTCGAGACCGTGTGGGCGCTGGTGCGCGACTTCAACGGCCTGCCGACCTGGCATCCGGCCATCGCGCGAAGCGAGATCGAGGACGGGCTCGATTCCGACG
>DATLFZ010000481.1:0-5106 GCA_035540795.1 Beijerinckiaceae bacterium
GGCCGCTGCCGAGGACGACCGCCCCACGCTGGAAAACGAGCCCGGCCGCCTGCTGGCAAGTCATCCGCAGGGAATCGGGGCGGGGCTGGGCCGCGGCGGGGAGCGCGGAGCCGGCCGCGACCGGGACGGCGAGGGCGGCGAGGACGGCGAGGACGGAAAGGCGCAGGCGCATGGCGGAGGCACAACGCACGGGCCGTCCGAACGTTGCCGTTCGAGCGGACCGGATCGGCGTTACCCCCTGATGGCGCCGAACGCCGCCCTCTTGCGGAACCAAACCGGCTGAGTATAGTTGTTTAACTATAACTAGGCACGGCATGGCCACGAAGCCCCCGACGGCCCGCTTGCAGGCGATCTTTCTCCCCGCGGCGCTGAAGGTGCTTCGCCGGTTCCCGGCCGACGTGAAGAGCGAGATCGGACACGCGATCCATACCGCCCAAATGGGCGGGAAACATCCCTCGGCGAAGCCGCTGACGGGCCACACCGAATTTCGGGGCGCCTCTGTGCTCGAAGTCGTGGAGGACTTCGACGGGAACACCTATCGGGCCGTCTACACGGTCCGCTTCAAAGGTGCCGTCTACGTCCTCCATGCCTTTCAGAAGAAGTCGACGAGCGGGATTGAAACCCCTCAGGTTGAAATTGAGACGATCAAGAAACGGCTGAAGCTGGCGGAAGACGACTACAAAGAGCGCCTAAAATCCAAGCGGCCAACCTGAAGCGAAATGCAGCCGAAAACACGTGCAACGAGATGATAGGATATCCGAACATGTCCAACAGCCGCGATCGTACGATCGAAAGCAGCGGCAACGTGTTTGCCGATCTCGGCCTCCCCGATGCCGGGGACATGCTCCTGAAATCTCAGGTCGCTCTCGCCATCGGCGATCTCATGAAGGAGCGCGGGCTGACCCAAGAAGCCGCTGCTCGGATCATGGACGTCAAGCAGCCGGACGTCTCCAATCTGCTCAGGGGCCGTTTCCGAAATTTCTCTCTCGAGCGTCTGCTGCGCTGCCTGCGAGCCCTCGGTGGCGACGTGGACATCAAGATCAGCACCCGTGCCGCTGTCGAAGAGCCTCGACGTGAAGGTCGGCTGCGGGTTCGTGTCGCCTGAAGGCGCCGCGCTTCGGCTGTGGTCGCGGACGCTCTCAGGCCTGCGGCGCGACCGCCGGGGCGGCCGGTGCCTCCTGCGGGAGACGGGCCGTCTCCCCGGGCCCGAGGGGCACGTCGATGGTGCAGACGAGGCCCTCGGGCTGGAAATCCGTGGCGAGGTCGCCACCGAGCTCGTGGCGAACCAGGCGCTCGATCAGCTGCGAACCGAAACCCCGCCGGGCGGGCGCGGCGACGGGGGTCGCGCTGCGCTCGCGCCAGCGCAGCCGCAGGCCGACGGACCCGTCCGTCTCCCATTCCACCTCCAGCTTTCCGTCCGGGCTCGACAGGCCGCCGTACTTCGCCGCGTTGGTCGCGAGTTCGTGAAGGGCGAGGCCGAGGCTCACCGCCTGCTGCGGCCTGAGCTCGACGTCCTCGCCGCGGATCTCGACCTGCTCCTCGCGGGCGTAGGGACGCAGCTCGGCGAGCAGCACCCGGCGGAGCGGCGCGCTCTCCCACAGCCCCTGGGTCAGGAGGTCGTGGGTCGCCGACAGCGCCAGCAGGCGGCCGACGAAGGCCTCGCGGAACTCGGGCAGGGAGCCGGCCCCGCGGGCGCTCTGGGTCGCGAGCGACTGGACCGTGGCGAGGGTGTTCTTCACCCGGTGGTTCAGCTCGTTGATCAGGAGCTGCTGGCCCTCCTCGGCGCGCTTGCGCTCGGTGACGTCGCGCTGGACGCAGAGCCAGTGCGGCCGGCCGTCGATCTCGACGGCCACGATCGAGGCGCCGGTGACGAACTCGGCTCCGTCCTTCTTGCGGTTGCGCCATTCGCCGTCCCAGTGGCCGTGCTCTCTCAGCGCCGCGATGACCTCGGCCACCCGTCGGGCGTTCTCCGGCGGCGGATAGGCGTTCTGCACGGTCACGTGCTGCCCGACGAGTTCCCCCGGCCCGTAGCCGAAGAGACGCTCCTCGGCGGGATTGACGTAGACGATCGTGCCGTCCTCGCGGGCGAGGCTCACGCCTTCGCCCATCGTCTCGAGGAGCATGGAATGGAGGCGCAGCCGCTCGTCCGCCTCCTTGCGCGCAGTCACGTCGAGGCAGGCGCCGATCATGTAATCCGGGCGGCCGTCGGGCCCGCGCGCGACCCGGCTGCGGTCGTAGATCCAGCGGGTGCGGCCGTCGGGCAGGAGGGCGCGGAACTCGTACTCGGCGGGCTCGCCCCGGGTCACGGCCCCCATGACGACGGCGCTCGCATGGGCCCGGTCGTCCGGGTGGACGAGAGCGAAGAACTCGGCCGAATTCCGCGGCGCCAGTTCCCGGGGCAGGTCGTAGACGGCGCACATGGCGTCGTCCCACTCGACCGTGTCCGTGTCGATGTGCCAGCGCCAGGTGCCGGTGCGGGAGGCGTCGAGGGCGGCGGCGAGGCGGTGCCGCTCGAGATCGGCGCGGGCGGCGGCCCCTCGCACCGTCTCCGCCGCCACGATCATCACGGCGCTGCCGGCGACGAAGAGGACGAGGCTCACGAGGTCGGCGGCCCGGGGCAGGGCGAGGCTGCCGACCGGATCGAGATAGAGCCACCAGGCGGCGAGGGTGCCGAGGACGAGCGACAGGACACCGGCGCGGGCGCCGCCGATCACGCCGGCCATCAGCACGGCGGGGAACAGGGTGATGAACGGCGTCCCGGCTCCGAGGACCGGATTCAGCGCCAGCCGGATGACGGTCGCCGCCGCCGTCAGCCCGACGGCGATCCCGTAGGCCGCCGGCGAGTCCGGCCGCACCAGCCTCGTGTATCGGGTCAGCACCGGCGAGCCGCCATCATCGGGCGGCGACCTTACCGCCGCGCCTGCCGCTCTGCCAGGGCCGCGGGTCAGGCACGGGCCGCCCTCCGGGCCTCGTACGCCTTGAGGTGGGCGAACACGATCGCGTGCAGGCTCTCGTCGAGGCCGAAGGCGCGCGCCTTGTCGAGCATGAAGCCGACGATGTGGTCGGCCTCGATCGGGCCGCCGCGCTCGAGGTCCCGCAACATGGACGAGGTGTAGGGCGAGTCGCGGTCGGTGAACATCGCCCGGAACGGATCCAGGAACTCCGCCGAGGGCGGGTAGCCGGCCTGCGCCGCCACGGCGGCGTTCGCCTCGAGGAAGCGGGTCATCAGATCGGTGCCGCCCGGCGCGCGGGCGATCTCGCCGACGCTCGCCCGCATCAGGCAGGTCATCCCGGCGACGGTGGCGAGATGGACGAGTTTTTCCCACAGCGCCCGCCGGATGTCGGTCGAGACGGTCGCGACGACGGAGGTGCGGTCGAAGGCCTCCTTGAGGGCCCGCACGCGCGGGCTCACCGTGCCGTCCTGCTCGCCGAAGACGATGTAGCGCCAGTCGTTGAGGTGCCTGATGGTGCCGTCGGGAGCGAGCGTCGCGGCGATCTTGGCGACCCCGCCGAGGACCCGCTCGGGCCCGAAGGCCTCGTTGAGCACGTCCATGTGGGCGATGCCGTTGAGGATCGGCAGCACCGCCGTGGCCGGCCCCATCGCCGGACGGATCGCGTCCATCGCGGAGGGCAGGTCGTAGGCCTTGCAGGCGAGGAGGATCACGTCCGGGGCTCCCGCGATCTCCTCCGCCGTGATCGCCCGGACCGGCCCGGCGAAGTCGCCGAAGGGGCTCTCGATGCGCAGTCCCCGCTCGGCGAGCTGGCGCTTGCGCGCTGGGCGCACCAGGAAGGTCACGTCGACCCCCGCCTCCGCGAGCCGTCCGCCGAAATAGCCGCCGAGCGCGCCGGCGCCGAGGCACATCACCTTCATTGCCGCGCTCCTTCCGGCCTGGGCTCCGCGTCGAGAAGGTCCCGCACCCTTCGGGCGAGGGCCGCCGCGGTGAACGGCTTGCCGATCACCTCCACGTCCTCGTCGAGGCGGCCGTGGTGGATGATGGCGTTGCGGGTGTAGCCGGTCGTGAAAAGGACCTTGAGGTCCGGGCGCAGCCTCAGGGCCTCGTCGGCGACCTTGCGCCCGTTCATCGGCCCGGCGAGGACCACGTCGGTGAACAGGAGCGCCACGTCCGCGTGCTCGGCGAGGAGGCGCAAAGCCGTCGGGCCGTCCTCGGCCGCGAGCACGGCGTAGCCCGCATCCTCGAGCGCCGAGACCGAGAAGTCGCGCACGAGACGTTCGTCCTCGACCACGAGGACGGTCTGGCCCCGGCCCACCGGCGCGTCCGTCGGCGCGGCGGAGGAGGCCGGGGCGGCGACCTGGTCGTCGCGCCGGCTCAGGCGGGGGAAGTACAGCTTCACCGTCGTGCCCTGGCCCGGCTCGGAATAGATCGCCGCGTGCCCGCCCGACTGGCGCATGAAGCCGTAGACCTGGGCGAGGCCGAGCCCCGTGCCCTTGCCGACCGGCTTCGTCGTGAAGAACGGCTCGAACACCTTCGCCCGCACCTCCGGCGTCATGCCGATGCCTGTGTCGGAGACGGAGAGCAGCACGTACTGGCCGGGCTTGACCTCGCCCTCGGCGCTGCCGGCGTAGCCCTCGTCGATATGCGCGTTGGCGGTCTCGATGGTGAGCTTGCCCCCGTCCGGCATGGCGTCGCGGGCGTTGACCGCGAGGTTGAGGAGCGCGCTCTCGATCTGGTTCGGGTCGGCCTCGGTCCGCCACAGGCCGCCCGCGAGGACGGATTCGATGGCGATGTGCTCGCCGAGCGTGCGCCGCAGAAGGTCCGACATGCCGGCGACGAGCTTGTTGAGGTCGACGGTCTCGGGCTGGAGCGGCGACTGGCGCGAGAAGGCGAGGAGGCGGTGGGTCAGCTGCGCCGCCCGGCGGGCGCCCTCGAGGGCGTTGTCGACGTTGCGCTCGAGCCGGAAATCGGCGGCCGGGCCGAGGCGGCGCCGGATGATGTCGAGGTTGCCGGCGATCACCGTGAGCAGGTTGTTGAAGTCGTGGGCGACGCCGCCGGTGAGCTGGCCGATCGCCTCCATCTTCTGCGCCTGGCGCAGCTGCGCCTCGGTCTTCTCGCGCTCCGCCATGGCCTCGCCGATGCGCTGTTCGAG
>DATLFZ010000482.1:0-4532 GCA_035540795.1 Beijerinckiaceae bacterium
GCCTCATCGCCGTCCGCAACCGGCGGCTCGGAGCGGCCGAAACCGTCTCCTTCGACGAGGAGGCGATCGAGGCCGGTCTCTTCTCGCCGGTTCCAACCTGAGGTCCCCCCATGCCCGCCCGCATGTCCCGCGCCGCCTACGCGGCCATGTTCGGCCCGACGGTCGGCGACCGGGTGCGGCTCGCCGACACCGAGCTCTTCGTCGAGGTCGAAAAGGACTTCACCACCTACGGCGAGGAGGTGAAGTTCGGCGGCGGCAAGGTGATCCGGGACGGGATGGGGCAGGGCCAGGCCGCCCGCGCCGACGGCGCCGTCGACACGGTGATCACGAACGCGCTGATCGTGGACCATTGGGGGATCGTGAAGGCAGACGTCGGCCTCAAGGACGGGCGCATCGCGGCCATCGGCAAGGCCGGCAATCCGGACACGCAGCCCGGCGTCGACATCGTCGTCGGCCCGGGCACCGAGGCGATCGCCGGGGAGGGCAAGATCCTCACCGCCGGCGGCATGGACGCGCATATCCACTACATCTGCCCGCAGCAGATCGAGGAGGCGCTGACCTCCGGCATCACCACCATGCTCGGCGGCGGCACCGGCCCTGCCACCGGCACCAACGCGACCACCTGCACCCCGGGCCCCTGGCATCTCGCGCGCATGATCCAGGCCGCCGACGCCTTCCCGATGAACCTCGCCTTCGCCGGCAAGGGCAACGCCTCCCTGCCGGCGGCCCTCGTCGAGCAGATCCTGGGCGGGGCCTGCGCGCTCAAGCTGCACGAGGACTGGGGCACGACGCCGGCGGCGATCGACAATTGCCTGTCCGTCGCCGACGCGCACGACATCCAGGTCATGATCCACACCGACACCTTGAACGAATCGGGCTTCGTCGAGGACACGATCGCGGCGTTCAGGGGCCGCACCATCCACGCCTTCCACACGGAGGGCGCCGGCGGCGGCCACGCGCCGGACATCATCAAGGTCTGCGGCCTGGGAAACGTGCTGCCGTCCTCGACGAACCCGACGCGGCCCTACACCGTGAACACCCTCGAGGAGCACCTCGACATGCTCATGGTGTGCCACCACCTCGACAAGTCGATCCCCGAGGACATCGCCTTCGCCGAGAGCCGCATCCGCCGGGAGACCATCGCGGCCGAGGACATCCTGCACGACCTCGGCGCCTTCTCGATCATTTCCTCCGACAGCCAAGCGATGGGCCGGGTCGGCGAGGTGCTGATCCGGACCTGGCAGACGGCGCACAAGATGAAGGTCCAGCGCGGCAGCCTGCCGGGGGACCGGCGGGCCGACAACAACCGGGTGAAGCGCTACGTCGCCAAGTACACGATCAACCCGGCGATCGCCCACGGCCTGTCCGACCACATCGGCTCGGTCGAGATCGGCAAGCGCGCCGACCTCGTCCTGTGGAACCCGGCCTTCTTCGGCGTGAAGCCGGACCTCGTCCTCCTCGGCGGCACCATCGCGGCGGCGCCCATGGGCGATCCGAACGCCTCGATCCCGACGCCGCAGCCGGTGCATTACCGGCCCATGTTCGGCGCCTTCGGCAAGGCGGTGGCGGCCTCCTCCGTGACGTTCGTCAGCCGGGCGGCGCTCGACGACGGCCTGCGCGAGCGCCTCGGCACGGAGAAGGCGATGGTCGCGGTGAAGAACACCCGCGGCGGCATCTCGAAGGCGTCGATGGTCCACAACGCCGCGACGCCCCATGTGGAGGTCGATCCGGAGACCTACGAGGTCCGCGCCGACGGGGAGCTTCTCACCTGCGAGCCGGCCGCCGTGCTGCCGATGGCGCAGCGCTACTTCCTGTTCTGATGCTGGCGCCGAGTCCCGCAGCGGGGCGCCTGCCGCTCCTGAAGCTGCTGACCATGCTGTCGCCGGCCTTCCCGGTCGGGTCGTTCTCCTATTCGCACGGGCTCGAATGGCTGATCGACCAGGGCCGCCTTCCGGACGGTGCCGCCATCGAGGCCTGGATCGGCGACCTCCTCACCCTCGGCAGCGGCTGGAACGACGCGATCCTCCTGGCGGAAGCCTGGCGGGCGGCGGATGCCGGCGACGCGGCCCGCCTCGCCGCGGCGGCCGAGCTGGGCGAGGCCCTCGCCGGGTCGAAGGAGCGCCGGCTCGAGACCATGGCGCAAGGCGCCGCCTTCCTCGCCGCAAACGAGACCGCCTGGCCCGGGTCGGACCTCGGCCTCGGGGGCGAGGCGCCCTATCCGGTCGCCGTCGGGGCGGCCGCGTCCCAGCACGGGATCGCCCTCGCCGACGCGCTGCCGGCCTATCTCAACGCCTTTGCGGCGAACCTCGTGTCGGTGGCGGTGCGCCTCGTGCCGCTGGGCCAGAACGCCGGGCTCGCCGCCCTCGCCGCGCTCCACCCGGCCATTGCCGCCACGGCGGCGCGGGCGGAGACCTCTTCCGTCGCCGATCTCGGATCGGCGACGCTGGTGTCCGAAATCGCCGCCATGCGGCACGAGACGCAATATTCGAGGGTGTTTCGCACATGAACCACGGGCCGCTGCGGGTCGGGATCGGCGGGCCGGTCGGGGCCGGCAAGACCACCCTGACCGAGATGCTGTGCAAGGCGATGCGCGAGCGCTACTCGGTCGCCGTCATCACCAACGACATCTACACCAAGGAGGACGCGCTCATCCTCAGCCGGGTCCAGGCCCTGCCGGAGGAGCGCATCCTCGGGGTCGAGACCGGCGGCTGCCCGCACACGGCGATCCGCGAGGACGCCTCGATCAACCTCGCCGCGGTGGCGCAGATGCGGGCGCGCTTCCCCGACCTCGACGTGATCTTCATCGAGTCGGGGGGCGACAACCTCGCCGCCACCTTCTCGCCGGACCTCGCGGATCTCACGATCTACGTCATCGACGTCGCCGGCGGGGAGAAGGTGCCGCGCAAGGGCGGGCCGGGCATCACCCGCTCCGACCTCCTCGTCGTCAACAAGATCGACCTCGCCCCGCATGTGGGGGCGGACCTCGACGTGATGGAGGCGGACACCCGCCGCATGCGCGGGTCGCGCCCTTACGTCTTCGCCGACACCCGGCGCCGCAAGGGGCTCGACGCCATCGTCGCCTTCATCGAGCGCGCCGGCGGGCTGACCCCGCGGGCGGCGCCGGCGGCCTGAGCCTCAGCGGGCGTCGCGCTGCGCGGCGCGGCGGCGAAGCTCCCGCTCCTTGTGCCGCAACGTGAGCAGAAGGTCGATCTGTTCCATCGGCAGCGGCTCGCCCTCCACGTTCCTGTAGAGGACCCGCAGAAGGCGTCCGATCCGGGCTTGCGCAACGGGGTCGATGCGCGGCTCGCAGGCGTCGTCGTTCTTCATCGTCTTGGCTCCGCGTCCGAAATACGACGGGACCACGACACCAAGTCATGGTTAACGAAAGGTTAACCTCGGCCGTAAGCCGCTGGAGCCGCTACGGCTCCCGCTTCGGCCCGAAGATCCACGGCACCAGCAGCGGCAGGGTCAGCCCGATGCCGAGGAAGCGCACGAGGTGGTGCGTGCCCACGAAGAGCGGGTCGAGGGACAGGACCAGCGCCAGCATCATCATCGCCTCGAGGCCGCCCGGGGCGAAAGCGACGATCGCGTCCGCATAGCCGACCCGGGCGATCACGGCCGACAGCGCCGCGAAGGCGGCCGCCACCGCGCCGCCCACGACGAGCGACACGAGGGCGGCGGGCAGCGTGCGCACGAGGTCCCGGCCCGGCAGGTCGCGGAACCGCTCGCCGATGAACAGGCCCATGACGACGAGGCCGGCGGTCGCCACGACCGGCGGCACCACCCCCGGGACGGTGGCGGTCGCGTGCAGGGTGCCGCTCACCAGGATCGCCCCGAACAGCAGCGGCGCCGCGAGGCGCAGGCGCAGGAACAGGAGCCCCAGCGCGAGGCCCCCGAACAGCATCAGGGCGAGCTCCGCGGGCGCTGCCACCGGCCGTCCCGCCCCGATCAGCTGGCCCACCGCGCCGCCGCCGCCGACGAGGGCGATCAGGCTCGGCAGCATGGTGACGAGCACCAGAAGGCGGATCGACTGCACGACCATGATCTTGGCCACGGCCGCGTTGCGGTCGAGGGCGATGGCGAACACCGTCGAGACCGCGCCGGGAACGCAGGCGTAGAAGGCGTCCTCCCGCCGCCAGCCGGCGAAGCGGACGAGGGAGGCCATCGACGCGACGGTGATCGCGACCACCGCCACCGCCATCACGAGGAGGCTCAGCGGGTAGCGGCCGGCGGCCTCGATCGCCTCCGGCGTGATGCCGCCGCCGAGGGTTGCGCCGGAGATCAGCATGGCGAAGTCGATGAGCGGGCGCGGCGTGCGCGTGCCGAAGCCGAGGGCGCCCCAGGCGGCGCCGGCAATGACCGCCCCCGACAGGAAGGCCGCCGGCAGGCCGAGGAGGTGGAAGGCGAGCCCGCCGAGCGCCGCGACCCCGATCTGGATCGCGACGGTTCCCGCGTGGCGGGCGCGTTCGGCAGTCAGCATCCCCATCGCCTTTGCGCCAGATCAATGAGGCGGCGGGGCGGCGGGGTCAAAT
>DATLFZ010000483.1:0-12630 GCA_035540795.1 Beijerinckiaceae bacterium
GGCCTCGGCGATGCGGTCGGCCAGCGCCTTGACGAGGATCGAGCCGTAATCGTCGTTGGCGCGCTCGAAGCGCTCGGCGATGCGCACCTCCTCGATCCCGGCGGTGACCACGAAGCAACCGACGTAGTCGGCCTTGCCGGAGGCGGCGGGCGCGACGAAGTCGGACAGGCACAGGTTCGGCCGGCCGTCGCGCTTCGACAGCTGCTGGCGCAGGCCATGGAAGGTGGCGAGCGCCTCGGCGCGGGACTCGCCGGTGTACAGGCGGATGTCGTCGCCCACCGCGTTCGCCGGCCAGAAGCCGATCACCGCCTTCGGGTTGAACCAGCGCTCGGCGACGATGCGGGCGAGCATCGCCTGCGCGTCCTCGTAGAGCTGGCGGGCGGCCGCTCCCTGCGCCTCGTCCTCGAGGATCGCCGGGAAGCGGCCCTTCAGCTCCCAGGTCTGGAAGAACGGCGTCCAGTCGATGAACGGAACGAGCTCGGCCACGTCGTAGCTGCGGAACACCCGGGTGCCGGTGAAGGTCGGCTTCGGAGGGTCGTAGGAAGGCCAGTCGATCTTGGGTGCGTTGGCGCGGGCCTTCTCGAGCGGCAGGCGCTGCTTGTCCGCTTCCGAGCGGGCATGCGCGTTCGCCACCTTGGCGTATTCGGCCCGCACGGTCTCGACGAAGGGGCCCTTGGCCTCGGAGAGCAGGCTCGAGACGACGCCGACGGCGCGGCTCGCGTCGGTGACGTAGATCGCCTGCCCGCGATGGTATTGCGGGTGGATCTTCACCGCCGTGTGGACCCGGCTGGTGGTGGCCCCGCCGATGAGGAGCGGGATGGAAAAACCCTCGCGCTCCATTTCGGCGGCGACGTGCACCATCTCGTCGAGGGAGGGCGTGATGAGGCCGGAGAGGCCGATGAGGTCCGCGCCCTCGCGCCTGGCGGTGTCGAGGATCTTTTGGGCCGGCACCATCACCCCGAGGTCGACGACCTGGTAGTTGTTGCACTGGAGCACGACGCCGACGATGTTCTTGCCGATGTCGTGGACGTCGCCCTTGACCGTCGCCATGACGATCTTGCCGGCGGCGGGGCGGTCCTCGAGGCCCTGCTCGCGCTTCTCCCGTTCCATGTACGGCATCAGGTAGGCGACGGCCTGCTTCATCACGCGGGCCGACTTCACCACCTGCGGCAGGAACATTTTTCCAGCCCCAAAGAGGTCGCCGACCACGTTCATGCCGGCCATGAGCGGGCCTTCGATCACGTGCAGCGGTCGGGCGGCGGCGGCGCGGGCCTCCTCGACGTCGGTCTCGATGAATTCGGTGATGCCGTTGACGAGGGCGTGTTCGAGGCGCTTGCCGACCGGCCAGGCGCGCCATTCGAGGTCGGCCGCCTTCACGGCGCCGGCGCCGCCGGCCTTGAAGCGCGGCGCCGCCTCGAGCAGGCGCTCGGTGCCGTCGGACCGGCGGTTGAGGACCACGTCCTCGCACAGCTCGCGCAGCTCCGGGTCTATCTCGTCGTAGACCGCGAGCTGGCCCGCGTTGACGATGCCCATGTCCATGCCGGCGCGGATGGCGTGGTACAGGAACACGGAGTGCATCGCCTCGCGCACCGGCTCGTTGCCGCGGAACGAGAACGACAGGTTCGACACGCCGCCCGAGATGTGCACGTGCGGCAGGGTCTCGCGGATCGTGCGCGTCGCCTCGACGAAGGCGACCCCGTAGCCGTCGTGCTCCTCGATGCCGGTCGCGACCGCGAAGATGTTGGGATCGAAGACGATGTCCTCGGGCGGGAAGCCGACCTCCTCGGTGAGGATGCGGTAGGCCCGGGAGCAGATCTCGACCTTGCGCTCGTAGGAGTCGGCCTGTCCCTTTTCATCGAACGCCATCACCACGACCGCGGCGCCGTAGGTGCGGCACACCCTCGCCTGGGCGACGAAGGCCTCGATCCCCTCCTTCATCGAAATCGAGTTCACGATGGCCTTGCCCTGCAGGCATTTCAGGCCGGCCTCGATGACGTGGAACTTGGACGAATCGACCATCACCGGGACGCGGGCGATGTCGGGCTCGGCCATGGCGAGGTTGAGGAACTCGACCATGGCCTTCTCGGAATCGAGCAGGCCCTCGTCCATGTTGACGTCGATGACCTGCGCACCGGCGGCGACCTGCTCGCGGGCGACGTCGAGGGCGGCGGCGTAGTCGCCGCTCGTGATCAGCTTCCGGAACTTGGCCGAGCCGGTGACGTTCGTGCGCTCGCCCACGTTCACGAAGGGGATGTCCTTCGTGAGCACGAAGGGCTCGAGGCCCGAGAGCCGCATCAGGCGGGGATGCTCGGGGACCGGCCGCGGCGCCTTGCCGGCGACCGCCTGCGCGATGGCGCGGATGTGGGCCGGGGTCGTGCCGCAGCAGCCGCCGACGATGTTGACGAGGCCCGCCTCGGCGAACTCGCCCAGCATGGAAGCCGTCGCCTCCGGGCTCTCGTCGTAGAGGCCGAACTCGTTCGGCAGGCCCGCATTCGGATAGGCGCAGACGAGTGTGTCGGCGACCTTGGCGATCTCCTGGATGTGGGCGCGCATCTCGCGGGCGCCGAGCGCGCAGTTGAGGCCGACCGAGAGCGGCTCGGCGTGGCGCAGGGAATACCAGAACGCGGTCGGCGTCTGGCCCGACAGGGTGCGGCCCGAAAGGTCCGTGATCGTCCCCGAGATCATGACCGGCAGGCGCACGCCGGTCTCGGCGAACACCGCCTGCGCGGCCGCGACCGCCGCCTTGGCGTTGAGCGTGTCGAAGATCGTCTCGATCAGCACGATCTCGGCGCCGCCGTCGACGAGGCCGCGGATCTGCTCCGCATAGGCGTCCCGGACCTGGTCGAAGGTGACGGCGCGGTAGCCCGGGTTGTTCACGTCGGGGGAGATCGACAGCGTCCGGTTGGTCGGCCCGACCGCGCCGGCGACGAAGCGGCGCCGGCCGTCCTCGCGCTCGGCCGCGACCGCCGCCTCTCGGGCGAGGCGGGCGCCCTCCCGGTTGAGCTCGTAGACGATCGCCTCGAGGCCGTAATCGGCCTGGGCGATCGACGTCCCCGAGAAGGTGTTGGTGGCGACGATGTCGGCGCCGGCGCGGAAATAGGCGAGGTGGATGTCGCGCACCGCCTCGGGCAGCGTCAGGATCAGGAGGTCGTTGTTGCCGCGCAGGTCGTGGCCGTGCGCCCGGAAGCGCTCGCCGCGGAAATCGGCTTCGGTCAGCTTCAGGTTCTGGATCTCGGTCCCCATCGCCCCGTCGAGGACGAGGATGCGCTCCGCGGCGGCCGCGCGCAGGGCGCGCTCGATCTCGGCGCCGTCGGCAGGACGAAGTTCACTCGCGGACATCGCTCTCTCTCGTTTCATCGTGCGGCCCCGGCTCGTCATCCCGGACGGCTGAAGGCCGATCCGGGATCTCGGGCCGGAAGGGGCGCCCGTTCCGGCTGGCGATCCTCGGGTCGTCGCTTCGCGCCGCCCGAGGATGACGGCCGGAGGCTTTCTTCACGCGGCCGCGCGCTCGGCGACCTGCCGCTGCGGGCGCAGCCCCATCAGGTGGCAGATGGCGTAGACGAGGTCGGCGCGGTTCATGGTGTAGAAGTGGAACTCGGTGACGCCCCGGTCGACGAGGTCGAGCACCTGCTCGGCCGCGACCGCGGCGGCGATGAGGCGCCGGGTCTCGAAGTCCTCCTCGAGCCCCTCGAAGCGGCTCGCGAGCCATTCGGGCACGCTCGCCCCGGCCCGGGCCGCGAAGTTCGCCGCCTGCTTGAAGTTCTGCACCGGCAGGATGCCGGGCACGATCGGGATGTCGATCCCGGCCGCGCGGACCCGGTCGAGGTAGCGCAGGTAGAGGTCGTTGTCGAAGAAGAACTGGGTGATGGCCCGGTCGGCGCCGCAGTCGACCTTGCGCCTGAGCGCGTCGATGTCGGCCTCGAGGGAGGCCGCCTCTGGGTGCTTCTCCGGGTAGGCCGAGACCGAGACCTCGAAGTCGCCGATGCGCTTGATGCCGGCGACGAGGTCGCAGGTCTGGTCGTAGCCGCCCGGATGGGGCTGGTAGGCGGTGCCGATGCCGCCGACCGGGTCGCCGCGGAGCGCCACGATGTGGCGCACGCCGAGGTCCCGATAGGCCTGCACGACCTCGTCGACCTCTCCCCGCGTCGCGGCGACGCAGGTGAGGTGTGCCGCGGGCCGGAGGCTCGTCTCGCGCAGGATGCGCGCCACGGTGTTGTGGGTGCGCTCGCGGGTCGAGCCGCCGGCCCCGTAGGTGACGGAGACGAAGTTCGGGGCGAGCGGCGCGAGGCGCTCGATCGACGACCACAGGGTCGCCTCCATCTCGTCGGTCTTCGGCGGGAAGAACTCGAAGGACACCTTCAGGCGGCGGGTGCCGTGCCGGCTCGGGCGGTAGGCGGTCATCAGGCGACCTCGCGGTTGTCGGTCAGGGGCCAGTCGGTGACGACGCGGCGATCCTCGCCGAGCCAGAGGGAGACGGTGAGCTGGTCGCCGCCGCGGGCGGGCGGCGCGATCTCGCGCACGAAGGTGCAGTCGAGCCCGGCCTCGCCGAGCCAGGCCGCGACCTGGTCCCGGGCGAAGCCGAGGCGGCGATGGGCCTGGCGCTCGCGCAGAAACTCGAGGCTGTGCGGCGCGAAGTCGACGACGAGCAGGCGTCCGCCGGCGCAGACGAGCCGGGCCGCCTCGCGCAGCGCCCGGGCCGGGTCGTCGAGGTAGTGCAGCACCTGGTGGACGACGACGAGGTCGAACGAGCCGCGCGGGAAGGGCGGCGCGTAGATGTCGCCCTGGCGCAGCTCGACGCGGGTGAGCCCCGCCTTCTCGAGGTTGGCGCGGGCGACCGACAGCATGGCGTGGCTGGCGTCGAGGCCGATCGCCCGGGCGGCCCGGGGCCCGAGCAGCTGCAGCATGCGCCCGGTGCCGGTGCCGAGGTCGAGGAGGTTGCGGATGTCGCGCCCGCCGATCGCGTCGAGCACGGCGCCTTCCACCACCTCCTCGGAGGCGTGCAGCGAGCGGACCCGGTCCCATTGCGGCGCGAGGCGGGCGAAGAAGCTTTGCGCCGCCTTGGCCCGCTGCTCGCGCACCGCCGCGAGGCGGGCCCGGTCGGAGGCGAGACGGTGATCGCCCGGCTCGAGGGCGGATAGCAGCGGCCGCAGGACCGGCGTCGCCCCGTGGTCGGCGAGGCGGAAGAAGGCCCAGGCCCCTTCGCGGTGGCGCTCCACCAGGCCCGCCTCGACCAGGAGCTTGAGGTGCCGCGACACCCGCGGCTGCGACTGGCCGAGGATCTCGGTGAGGTCGGACACCGACAGCTCGCCCTCGGCGAGGAGCGCCAGGATGCGCAGGCGGGTCTCTTCCGCCGCGGCCTTGAGAGCCTCGAGAGTGACGTCCAGGCTCGCCATGCCGCGGCCTCCGTTCGTTACGAGACATAAACATATCTTTATGTGAGGAAGGACGCAAGCGGCGCGATGAAGGTCCCGGGCGGCCCGAACCGCCGGGGTGGCTCTCGCCTGCGAATGCGGCTACCACGGCCGGGGCGAGCCGGCGGGGGAATCGATGGCGCAGAAGCACGTGGCGGTTCTGATGGGGGGCTGGTCCGCCGAGCGCCCGGTCAGCCTGAGCTCGGGCCAGGCCTGCTGCCGGGCCCTCGAGGAGCAGGGCTACCGGGTCACGCCGATCGACGTGCAGCCCGACATCGCCACCGTGCTCGAGGCGGTGACGCCCCGGCCGGAGGCGGTCTTCAACGCCCTGCACGGGCGCTTCGGCGAGGACGGGGTGATCCAGGGCCTGCTCGAGGTCCTGCGCTTCCCCTACACCCATTCGGGGGTGCTCGCCTCGGCGCTCGCCATGCGCAAGGACAAGGCCAAGATGGTGCTGAAGGCCGCCGGCGTGCCGGTGGCCGACGGCGTCACCGTGCACCGGCGCGAGGCGGCCGAGCGCCACGTCATGCCGCCGCCCTACGTGGTGAAGCCCGTCGCCGAGGGCTCCTCGTTCGGGGTCATCATCGTGCGCGAGGACCGGACCCACCCGCCGCAGGAGCTGCTGCGCGAGGACTGGCCCTACGGCGACGAGGTGCTGGTCGAGCGCTTCGTGGCGGGCCGCGAGCTCACCTGCGGCGTCATGGGCGACCGGGCGCTCGGGGTGATCGACATCCGCCCGGCCACCGGCCTGTTCTACGACTACGACGCCAAGTACGCCAAAGGCGGGTCGATTCACATCCTCCCGGCCGAACTTAAACCGAATGTTTACCAACAGGTCCAAGAGTTGGCGTTAACGGCGCATCAAGCACTCGGCTGCCGGGGCGTCAGCCGCACGGACTTTCGCTACGACGACACGCCGAACGGTACCGGCGAGCTGATCGTGATGGAGGTCAATACGCAGCCCGGCATGACCGAGACCAGCTTGGTGCCCGAAATGGCGGCCCATGCGGGCTTTTCGTTCGGCGAGCTGGTCAAATGGATGGTGGAGGACGCGTCGTACGATCGGTGACCGCCGGCCTGGCCGGCGGCTTCGGCGCACGCGTCCAGAAGCTCCCCTTCCTGCGCCGGCGGCGCGGCTCCGTCGCCGTTCCCCTCGAGCGCCGCCTCCCCCGCTTCCTCGGCACCGGCCTGACCCTCGCCTTCCTCGGCGCGACGGTCGGGATCGGCCTCTCCCTCGGCGGGCACGTCGACCAGCTGCGAGAGCAGCACGGCGAGTTCCACCACCTCCTCGCCCGCGCCGTCGGCCTCGGCCTCGACCGGGTCACCATCTCGGGCATCGCCCAGCTGCGGGAATCGGAGGTCCTCGAGGCCGCCGGCATCTCGCCAAAAGTCTCCCTCGCCTTCCTCGCCGTGGGCGAGGTGCGCGAGCGCCTCGAGGCGGTGCCTCTCGTCAAGAGCGCCGCCGTGCGCAAGCTCTACCCGAACGAGCTCGTGGTGACGCTCGTCGAGCGGGTCCCGCACGCCCTGTGGCAGCACGACGGCGAACTCTTCGTCATCGCCGCCGACGGCGCGGTGATCGACCGCATGCGCGACGGCCGCTTCGCCGACCTCCCCCTGGTCGTCGGCGAGACCGCCAACACCCGCACCCGCGAGTACCTCGCGCTCCTCGAAGCGGCGGGCCCGCTGAAGGAGCGCATCCTCGCCGGCACCCTCGTCGCCGGCCGGCGCTGGACCCTCAAGACCGACGGCGGCATCGACGTGCGCCTGCCCGAGACCGGCGCCAAGGACGCCCTCGCCCGCCTGATCCGCCTCGACAAGGAGCACCGCATCCTCGCCAAGGACGTGATCGCCGTCGACCTGCGCTTCCCCGACCGGGTCGTGGTGCGCCTGACCGAAGAGGCGATGGCGGGCCGGCTCGACGGCCTGAAGAAGCGCCCGATGCGCGGCAAGGGGGTCGACACATGAGCCTCCTGCGCCAGGGCCTGACCCCGCGGCTCAAGCCGCTGTCGTCGCGCAAGAGCGCGACCTTGTCCGTGCTCGACGTCGGCACCAGCAAGATCGTCTGCCTCGTCGCCCAGCTCCAGCCGGTGGAGAGCCTCGAGGCCCTGCGCGGGCGCACCCACCTCGCCCGCATCGTCGGCATCGGCCACCAGCGCTCCCTCGGGCTCAAGGGCGGCGCCGTCGTCGACCTCGAAGCGGCCGAAGGCGCGATCCGCCAGGCTGTGCACGCCGCCGAGCGCATGGCCAAGGTCGAGATCCAGTCGGTCATCATCAACCTCACCGGCGGCCGGCTCGGCTCGGAGCACTTCGCGGCGCAAGTGCCGGTGCGCGGCGCCGTCACCCCCTCCGACGTGCACCGGGTGCTGGAGGCGGCGAGCGCCCACAGCCTGCGCCCGGGCCGCGCCGTCCTGCATGCGCTCCCGACCGGCTATTCCCTCGACCGGCAGGACAGCATCGTCGACCCGTCGGGCATGATCGGCGAGACCCTCGGCGTCGACCTGCACGTGGTCACCGGCGACGGGGCGGCGGCGCGCAACCTCATGCTCGCCGTCGAGCGCTGCCATCTCGGCGTCGAGGCGGTGATCGCCACCCCCTACGCCGCCGGCCTGTCCGCCCTCGTCGACGACGAGGCCGAGATGGGGGTGGTCGTCGTCGACATGGGCGGCGGGACGACCAGCGTCGGCGTCTTCGCCGGCGGGCACCTCGTCCACGCCGACGCCCTCGCGGTCGGCGGGCACCACGTCACCATGGACATCGCCCGCGGCTTCACCACCCGGGTCGCCGACGCCGAGCGGATGAAAACCCTCTACGGCGCCGCCATCGCCACCGCCTCCGACGACCGGGACGTGATCGCCGTCCACCACGTCGACGAGGACGAGCGCGACGTCCCCCATCACGTGCCGCGCTCGCACCTCGTGCGCATCATCAAGCCGCGGGTCGAGGAGATCCTCGAACTCGTCCGCGACCGGCTCAAGGCGGCCGGCTTCGCCGCCCAGGCCGGGCGGCGGGTCGTGCTCACGGGCGGCGCGAGCCAGCTCGTCGGCCTGCCGGAGGTGGCGCGAAAGATCCTGCAGGGCCAGGTCCGCATCGGGCGTCCGCTCGGGATCAAGGGTCTGCCGGAGGCCGCCAAGGGCCCCGCCTTCTCGGCGGCGGTCGGGCTGCTCGTCTATCCGCAGGTGGCGCACATCGAGCACTTCGTGCCGCGCTCCGGCGGCTTCTTCGAGCGTACGGGTACGGGCACCGGCGGCTACCTCGGCGAGGTCGGCCGCTGGCTCCGGGAGAACTTCTAGCGGCGGCGCGGCGGCCGTCGTGAGTGTCGTAGCAACGAGCGCCGGCCGGGCGCCTTCGGAAGAGAGGCCACGAGAGGGCTAGTCATGGCAATCAGTCTGCAAGCTCCGGACATCCGGGAACTCAAGCCGCGAATCACGGTGTTCGGGGTCGGCGGCGCCGGCGGCAACGCCGTGAACAACATGATCGAAGCCGGCCTCATGGGCTGCGAGTTCGTGGTCGCGAACACCGACGCCCAGGCGCTGACCTCGTCGAAGGCCGAGCGCATCATCCAGATGGGCCTCGCCGTGACGCAGGGCCTCGGCGCCGGCTCCCACCCGGAGGTGGGGCGCGCCGCCGCCGAGGAGGTCATCGACGAGATCCGCGACCAGCTCTCCGGCGCCCACATGGCCTTCATCACCGCCGGCATGGGCGGCGGCACCGGCACCGGGGCCGCCCCCGTCATCGCCCGGGCGGCCCGCGACATGGGCATCCTGACGGTCGGCGTGGTGACGAAGCCCTTCCAGTTCGAGGGCGTGCGCCGCATGCGCGTCGCCGAGGGCGGCATCACCGAGCTGCAGGAGTCGGTCGACACCCTCATCGTGATCCCGAACCAGAACCTGTTCCGGGTCGCCAACGAGAAGACGACCTTCGCGGACGCCTTCGCGATGGCCGACCAGGTGCTCTATTCGGGGGTCGCCTGCATCACCGACCTGATGGTCAAGGAAGGGCTCATCAACCTCGACTTCGCCGACGTCCGCGCGATCATGCGCGGCATGGGCAAGGCGATGATGGGCACCGGCGAGGCGAGCGGCGAGAAGCGCGCCAACCGGGCCGCCGAGGCGGCGATCGCCAACCCCCTCCTCGACGACGTGTCGATGCGGGGCGCGCGCGGCCTCCTCATCTCGATCACCGGCGGGCGCGACCTCACGCTCTACGAGCTCGACGAGGCGGCGACCCGCATCCGCGAGGAGGTCGACCAGGACGCCAACATCATCCTGGGCGCGACCTTCGACGAGAGCCTCGAGGGCATCATCCGCGTCTCCGTGGTCGCGACCGGCATCGAGAACCCGGTCGAATCGCAGGAGGTCGCGGCGACCGAGCAGCGCATCGCCGAGGTCGCCGAGCGGCTGCGGGCCGAGGCTCGGGCCCGGGCGAACCAGCAGGCGCCGGCCCTGCGCGCCGCCTCGGACGGGCGGCCGCACGCCCCCGTCCGCGCCGACGCCGCCCCGGTGGTGCGCGACGACGTCGTCCTCACGCCGACGCAGCCGCGCCACGCGGTCGCCTTCGAGGCGCCCCCCGTCGCCGAGCCGGCGGCGGAGACCGCGGCCCCGAGCGCGCCCTTCCTGCCGCCCCAGCCCGAGCGGGCGATCCGCGCCCCGCGCATGCCGCGGATCGAGGACCTGCCGATGCCGGGCCAGAACCAGCTGCGGGCCCGGGACCCGGAGGCGGGAGCCGAGCAGAAGCGCATGACGCTGCTCCAGCGCCTCGCCACGGTCGGCTTCGGCCGCAAGGAGGAGGCGGCGCCCCCGGTTCCGCCGGTGGCGGCTCCGGCCCCCGTCGTCGCGCCGGAAGCGCCCGTCGAGGCCCCGCGGGCCGAGGCGCCGCGGATGCCCTCCCCGGTGCACGCGGAATACGCCAAGCGGCCCCTCGCCCAGGGCTATCGCCCGGCGCAGGGCTCCCTCGACGCGCAGGGCCGGGTCGCCCCGGCGACGCGCAGCCTCGAGGACGACCAGCTGGAGATTCCCGCCTTCCTGCGCCGCCAGGCCAACTGACCGTCTTCGCGACGAGAATCGGGCAGCCCTCGGACGCTCCGTCCGGGGGCTGCGTCGTTCATGAAACGTTAGGAACTTCAACGGCTTGGTGCGGGCCGGCGTGCTGTTTCAGTCTGTAACAGAGCGTAAGAAAGCGTGATTTGGCGGGACCAGCTGCCATGATTATGGTGCCGCCACGTCAAGAAAAGGGGCGGGGCGCTTCGGTCGGAAGCGTCTCCGGTCAGGGGCTTCAAACAGCGGACGGACTTCTCGGAGCGGATCCCATTCGCGCGGGCTGAGTTCGGCCGAGGTCTTGAGAATGAAACAAAACCAGCAGACGACACTACGGGCGGCGGTGACTCTCGCGGGTTGCGGGGTCCATTCGGGCGACGAGGCCCGGATCGTCCTCCACCCGGCCGAAGCCGACCACGGCATCGTCTTCCTCAGGACCGGGCTCCCCGACGGCAGCGACCAGCTCATCGACGCCCGCCACGTCTCCGTCTGCGGCACCGAGCTGTGCACCGTGATCGGCGACCGGGACAACGGCGCCGTCGCCACCATCGAGCACGTCATGTCGGCCCTGCACGGCCTCGGCGTCGACAACGTCCTCGTGGAGGTCGACGCGGTCGAGGTGCCGATCCTCGACGGCAGCGCGGCCCCGTTCATCGACGCCATCGACCAGGTCGGCGTCGTCACCTGCGGGGCGCCGCGGCGCTACCTCAAGGTCCAGCAGCCGGTCCGGGTGACGCAAGGGCGCGCCTATGCCGAGCTGCGCCCGGACGACAACGCCTTCCGCCTCGACGTCGAGATCGACTTCCCCAACACCCTGATCGGCCGCCAGCGCCGGGCCTTCGTCCTCTCGGCCATGGCCTACCGGCGCGAGGTCGCCCGGGCCCGCACCTTCGGCTTCATGGCCGACGTGGAGCGCCTGTGGAAGGCCGGCTTCGCCCTCGGCGCCTCCCTCGAGAACACCGTCGCCATCGGCACCGACGGCATCGTCAATCCCGAGGGCCTGCGCTACCCGGACGAGTTCGTCCGCCACAAGATGCTCGACGCGATCGGCGACCTCGCCCTCGCCGGCTACCCGATCCTCGGCGCCTACCGCTCCTTCTGCGGCGGCCACCGGCTCAACATCGCCCTCCTCGACGCGCTCTTCTCCGACCGCTCCAACTACGCCTTCGTCGACGGCGCCTCCCGGCGCGAGAGCGGCTATGCGGAGATCGGCGGCGGCATCGCCGCCCCGGCCTACGCCCCCGACGTCCACTGAAATTCCACGAGACGGCGCAGGACCGGCCGCCCGCGGCCGGTCTTTCGTTTTCAGCCGTTCGGCTGCCGGCCCTTGTCGGCCCGGCGCAGGGCGTTCCAGCTGTTCGGCTGGCGCATCAGGCCCTTCAGCGCCTCGACGTTGGCGGTCGCCTGGGCCGGCGCCATGTCCCGGCGCATGACCTCCTCGGCCTCCGAAAACTTGCCCTGCAGCCCGAGCACGAGGGCGAGGTTTTGGCGCACCCGCACGTCGGCGCCGGCCTGCGCCGCCGCCTGCTTCAGGCTGCGCTCGGCTTCCGGCAGGCGCTTGGCGAGGGCGTAGGACAGGCCGAGATTGGACAGGACCGAGGGCTCGTTCGGCTGCAGGCGCAGGGCCGCCTGGTAGTAGCGCTGGGCCTCCCCGTGCTCGCCGAGCTGGTCGGCGACCGCCCCTTGCGCCGAGAGGATGCGCCAGTCCGGGCGCTCCGGCAGGTGGGCCCGGCCGAGGACCTCGGCCGCCTCCTTCAGCCGGCCGGCCTCCGACAGGGCCTTGCCGTAGGCGGCGAGGAGTTCGAGGGCCTTGGGGTTGCGGATCACCGCCTGCTGCAGCACCGCCACCGCCTGCGCCCGCTGCCCCATCGCCCGCAGCGCCCGGGCATAGGCCATGGCCGCGCCGGTATCGGCCGGATTGGCGTCGAACCGGGCGCCCCAGACCTGCGCCTCCCGGCGCCATCCTTCCGCCGGCGCCCCGGCCTGGACCGCCCCGAGGGAGCCGGTCGTCTCGGGCCCCCGCTTGAGGCAGCCGGCGCCCGAAAGAGCGAGCGCCAGCGCGAGCGCCGTGCCGAGGCGGACGGGGACTTGCAGGGACGCACGGGCCATGACACCAACTCCACGCGGGCGCCCGCCCGCCGGTCCCTCCGTTCGTAATCCGTTAAGGCTAACGGGCGGTTAAGCCC
>DATLFZ010000484.1:0-3428 GCA_035540795.1 Beijerinckiaceae bacterium
GCGACGCGCTGCTCGCCAAGCTCGCCGACGGAACCCTCGGCGGCGCCGTGCTCGACGTCTTCCCGCAGGAGCCGCTGCCGCCGGATTCGCCGTTCTGGAGCGCCCCGAATCTCATCGTCACGCCCCATTGCAGCGTCGACGACCACACCGTGTATCTCGCCCGCTGCCTGACGCTGTTCCTCGACAACCTGGAGCGCTATCTCGCTGGCGAGCCCCTCCTGAACCTAGTCGACCGCGACCAGGGCTACTGAGCCGGGAGCGCCCTCACGGGAGGCCCGCCCGTCGCGCGCCGTCCCGGAAGAGGCGCCCGACGTCCGGCGGGAAGTTCATCGCCCCGACGAAATGGTCCGCCGTGTAGCCGGGCGAGGCCCGGACGAGCGTCCCCGCATGCGCCCGCGCCTCCTCGGGCCGTTCGGCGAGGGCCGAGGCACAGGCGGCGATCGCCAGGATGTGGGCATGGGCGTTCGGACGGGCGGCCGCCTTCGCGCCCCACGCCGCGGCTTCCTCGAACCGGCCGAGGCGGATCAGGGCCATGGCGCGGGCGCCGAGCATCCCGAACAGCATCGGGTCGAACGGGCTCAGGCGGCGCGAGAAATCGGCGGAGTGGATCGCCGCGAGCGGATCGCCGACCGTGGCGTTGACGAAGGCCAGATTGTAGTGGCCGAGGGCGAAGTTCGGGCTCAGCTCGACCGCGTGGTCGAGTTCGCCGACGGAGCGCTCGCTCGCGCCGCGCAGCCACAGGGCCCGCCCCATCGCGAGGTGCGCCGCCGGATCCCGGTCGTCGACGAGGAGGCTCTGGGCCGCCGCGGCGTAGGCCCGCTCGATCTCCGGCGCCCGCTCCGCCCAACCCTGGAACGCGTTCTGCCAGTGCGTGAAGGACATCCCGGCATGGGCCCGCGCGAAGGTGGGATCGAGGCGCAGCGCCATGAGGAAGAAGCGCATCGCCTCCGCGTTGTCCGCTTTCGTGAACCGGTACATGTGCCAGAGGCCGCGGTGGTAGGCCTCCCAGGCGTCGAGGGAGTTCGGCGGCTTGAGCACGGCGCGGTTGCGCTCGAGGGTCTCGATCTCGGTGGCGATCGAGGCGACGATGCAGTCGCCGATCTCGCCGAGGATGAGGAAGGCGTCGTCGAGAGGGCGGTCGAACCGCTCCGCCCAGACGATCCGGGCGGTGCGCGTCTCGGCGAGCTCGACCTCGACCACGAGGCGCCCGGCCGCGCGCCGAACGGAGCCGCTCGCGACGTAATCGACCGCGAGGACCTGGCCGGCCTCCATCGGGCCGACCCCACGGTCGCGCAGCGCGAAGACGGTCCCCTGCGCGATGACGAACAGGCTCCGCAGCTTCGCGAGGCGCGTGATCACGTCGTGGACGAGGGCGTCCCCGGGGCCGCCGGGGACGCGGCCGGCCGCGAGGTCGACGAACGGCATCACGGCGACCGAGGCCCTGCGGGCCGCCGACGGGGCGCGGTCGGGATCGACCTCGGCCGCGGCCGGGGAGGGTTCGACGAGCGCCGGTCCGGGTGACAGATCGGCCTGGACCTCCGCCGCGGGTCCTTCGCGGACGTCGGCGACGAAGCGAAGGCCTTTGCGGGCCACGGTCCGGATCAAGACCTGCCGGTCGGCGCCGTCCCCGATCGCTTTCCGCGCGGCGTGGATGCGGCTCGTCAGCGTCGAATCCGACACGATCCGGCCGCGCCAGACCGACGCGATCAGATCGTCCTTGCCGACCACCCGGTCGCGATTCTCGATCAGGTAGACGAGCAGATCGAAGACCTGCGGCTCGACCGCCACCGGATCGGAGCCGCGCCGCAGCTCGCGCCGGCCGACGTCGAGGATGCAATCGGCGAACAGGTACAGCATCTCACGGCTCCCCTGCCGCCGGCCCTCTCGGGACGAAATCAGGCAAATCTCAAGGCTCCGCAAAGCGCTCCGCAAAGTCCGCCGATCCGGCCGGCCGCATGATGCGCGTCGACCGAGGCCGAGTCCACGTGAACGCGGCATCTCGACAACCCGGAGAGGAACGATGACGGACACCCTTGTCGAACGCGAGAAGACTTCCGCCCCCGCGACGGCGAACCTCGATCAGGTCAAGGCGCGCCAGCATTCGGCCTGGGCCTCCGGCGACTATGCGGTCGTCGGCACCACGCTGCAGATCGTCGGCGAGACCCTGTGCGAGGCGCTGGATCTGCGCGCCGGACAGAAGGTCCTCGACGTCGCCGCCGGCAACGGCAACGCGTCGCTCGCGGCGGCCCGGCGCTGGTGCGCGGTGACCTCCACCGACTACGTGCCCGCCCTGCTCGAACGCGGCCGCGCCCGCGCGGCGGCCGAAGGGCTCGCGATGACCTTCCGCGAGGCCGACGCCGAGGCCCTGCCCTTCGCGGACGGGTCCTTCGACGCGGTGGTCTCGACCTTCGGGGTCATGTTCACGCCGGACCAGGACAAGGCCGCCTCCGAACTCGCCCGCGTGTGCAGGCCCGGCGGCAAGATCGGGCTCGCCAACTGGACGCCGGACGGCTTCATCGGCCAGCTGTTCAAGACCATCGGCCGGCACCTCCCGCCCCCGGCCGGCGTCAAGTCGCCGGCGCTCTGGGGCACCCGCGACCGCATCGCGGACCTCTTCGGCCGCAACGCCGCGGCGATTTCGGCCGAGCCGCGCCTGTTCACCTTCCGCTACCGCTCGCCCAGCCACTTCATCGACGTCTTCAGGACCTTCTACGGCCCGGTGCTGAAGGCCCTCGCCGCCCTCGACGAACGCGGACGGGAGGCGCTCGTCGCCGACATCGCCGGGCTGATCGCCCGGTTCGACCGGGCGAGCGACGGCACCATGGTCGTGCCGAGCGAGTACCTCGAGGTCGTGATCACCCGCCGCTGAGCGGCAAAGCCTCCACGCGCGACCCGCTCCCGTGGACGAAAGGACCAACCCTCATGCGAACCTTCCTCTTTCCTTCGGCCGCCGCCGCGCTCGCGCTCGGCCTCGCGGCCATCGGCCCCGCCGCGGCGAAGCCGCTGAACAGCTGCCAGGTCCGGCACAGCTACTGCGTGGAGCGCTGCGTCTACAAGGAGGACAGCCAGGGGCAGGTCAATGCCTGCATCCAGCGGACCTGCGACCACCAGCTCAAGAGTTGCACCCCCACCTCCACCGGCAGCGGCAAGGATGGCGGGCGCGGCCGCACGGTCCGCGACAAGCGGGCGCCCCGGCTGGAAGGGGCGCCGCGGACCGGGCCCGTCGCCCAGCCCTTGCGGCCCCGTCCTATCCCCGCGGCCACGGGCGGAACGGCGCGCGAGCGCATCCCCGCCATCCGCGACCACCGGCCCCAGCGCAGCGGTCCCCGCTGGGGCATGCGCTGAGAGCTGGCCGTGCCGGCGCCCCCGGGCGCCGGCCCACCCCCGCACCCTGGAGACGATCATGAACCACGCCCTTCGTCCCGCCC
>DATLFZ010000485.1:0-3077 GCA_035540795.1 Beijerinckiaceae bacterium
CGATGGCTGGTCGACGCTGCCGAGTTCGACGAGGCCACGCTCGGTGGCGACGATGGCGCCGGTGGCGAGGCCGATGAAGAGACCGTGCTCAACGACGCCGGGGACGGCGGCGAGGGCGGAGGCGAGCGCTTCCGGGCGTTCGATCCGCCCGTAGAACGCGTCGAGGATGAGGTGACCGCCGTCGGTGGCGAATGGCCCACCGTTTGGGGCGCTTCTGAGGCGAAGCTCGCCGGTGCAGCCGACGCCCCGGGCCGCCGCCGCGATCGCCCGGCGGGTCGCCTCGAGGCCGAACGGGACGACCTCGATCGGCAGGGGAAAGCGACCGAGGGTCTCGACCCGCTTCGCCCCGTCGGCGATGACGACCATGCGCCGGCTCGCCGCCGCGACGATCTTCTCGCGCAGGAGCGCGCCGCCGCCGCCCTTGATCAGGCGCAGGCGGTCGTCGAGTTCGTCCGCCCCGTCGATGGTGAGATCGAGCTCCGGCGTCTCGTCGAGGGTGGTCAGGGGGATGCCCTCCCGCTCCGCCTGGGCGCGGGTCGCCTCGGAGGTCGGCACGCCGACGACGCGCAGCCCCGCGCGCACCCGCGCGCCGAGGAGCGCGACGAAATGCGCCGCCGTCGACCCGGTGCCGAGGCCGAGGCGCATGCCGTCGCGCACGATCTCGACCGCGCGGGCCGCGGCGCGGCGCTTCATGTCGTCGGGTTCGCCGGTCAAGGCCTTCGTCCCTCGGGTCTGGTTCGGGGTCGTCTAGCAGGCGGCCGGGTCGGGGAGAAGCGTCAAGGCGAGCGTTGGCCCGGCGCCGCCGGGGCCGTCCCGCCCTGCGCGGCCGGACGCGGGGTCGCGGCGCCCGCCGGCGGTGCGCCCTCGGCCCGGCGGCGGCTCGGCCCGGCCTGGGGCGTGCACACGACCTCGTCCTCGAACACGTAGCAGACGCTGATCTCGCCGGTGCGGTAGTTGACCCGGAACACGCCGCCCTCGCGCCCGTGGCGTGAGGCCACGAGCCCGTATTCGGCCGGCGCCTGCGCCCCGGCGCCCTCGCCGGGCCCGAAGCACAGGGTGACCCCGAGCGTCCCCTCCTGCAGGCCGTACTGGCAGGCGCCGACCTCCCCGGTCGCCCGGTCGATCCGGTAGACCCGGTTGAGCTCGAGATGGGGCGCCGGCACGAAGTCGTAGGGCGCCGCCGCCGCCGGCGCCGCCAGGAGGACGAGGAGCGCTGACGCCGCCGGGTGTTGCATCGAATCCTCCAGCATCGGTTAACCGATTCGCCGGCAGGATATCACCCCGGCTGCGCCTTGATCCGGGCGCCGGCGCTCCACTAGCGAGGGTCCATGGGTTTTCGCGCTCCGATCGCCGTCTTCGACCTCGACGGCACCCTCGCCGACACCGCCGCCGACCTCGTCTCGACCCTCAACCTCGTCCTGGGCTGGGAGGGCGTGCCGGCGCTCCCGGTCGAGCAGGCCCGCGACCTCATCGGCGCCGGGGGGCGGGTTCTGATCTCGAAGGGTTTCGCCGCCGCCGGGCGGGAGCTGACGCCGGAGCGCCTCGACCGGCTCTACCTCGCCTTCTTGAAGGCCTACGGCCAGGACATCTGCCGGCAGACGACCCTCTTCCCCGGGGCGCTCGCCGCCCTCGAACGGCTCGAGGCGGCGGGCTTCACGCTCGCGATCTGCACCAACAAGATCGAGGCCCACTCGGTGCGCCTCGCCCAGGCGCTGGGCATCGCCGACCGGTTCGCGGCCAATTGCGGCCGCGACACCTTCGCGTGGTACAAGCCCGATCCGCGCCATCTCCTGATGACCATCGAGCGGGCCGGCGGCGATCCGGCCCGGGCCGTCATGGTGGGGGATTCGACGAGCGACATCGGCGCAGCCCGGGCGGCCGGCGTGCCCTCGATCGCGGTCAGCTTCGGCTACAGCGAGACGCCGGCGCGCGAGCTCGGCGCCGACCTCGTCGTCGACCGTTTCGACGACCTCTTCGCGGGGATCGAGCGGCTCGTGCCGGCGATGGCGGCCTGACGCCTCAGTGCCCGTGCCGGTGTCCGCCGGCGCCGATCCCCCGCACCGCGAACTCGACCGGCACCGCGCCGGCCCGCTCGAAGCGCAGCGTCGCCCGGAAACGCTCGCCTTCCTTCAAGGGGCGCTTCAGGTCCATGAACATCAGGTGCAGGCCCCCGGGGCGCAGCTCGACCCGGCCGCCCGGCGGCACCGGCAGCCCGTCGAGCGGCCGCATGCGGCTGACGCCGCCCTCGGTGACCGTCTCGTGGATCTCGACGCGCCCGGCGATCTCGCTCGCGCCGCCGAGGAGGCGGTCGGGCGCGCTCCCGCGGTTCTCGACGGCGAGATAGCCGGCCGCGACCTTGGCGCCGCCCGGGGTCGCCCGCGACCAGGGCTCGTGCACGCGCAGGCCCTCCTGGGCGGCGGCGGGCGAAGCGAGGGCGGCCGCACAGGCTCCGGCCAGGGCGAGGAAGGATCGGCGACGCATCGGGCGCTCCGGGGGAAGGCCGGCCGGCGGCGCGACGTCCGTGGACGTCGGCGGGTCAGCTCGGCCGTGCGGGCCGGTCGTGTAGCAAGGCCCCGCCAGGGCGGCAAGGCGACGGAGCCGACGGCCCCGTGCCGCGTTGACGCGCCGCGGAGCCCCGATCGCCGCCGCGGGAGGATTCATGCGCTACGTCTGCGACGCCCCCGGCGGATGCACCTGGTTCCAGATCGAGACCGAGGCCGAGGCCGGGGAGGAGAGCCGGCGGATGGAGCACGCGGTCGAGCGCTACTTTCGCGAGGCGCGGCAGCAGGCGGCCGCGTGCTACGATCCGCCGCCCGGTCCGTTCATCGAGCGCGACATCGGCCGCGAGGACCACATCCGGCGGGTGATGCCCCGGTTCCTGACCTTGCGCGAGCCGGACGGCGAGCCTCTCGTCACGGCGATGCTGCCGGGGCCGGCGAACCGGGACCCGCGGTTCCGGCCGATCGTGGTCGGCCGGCGCAACGCCGATCCCTATCCGGAGCACGGGCCGGCCATCGCCGCGCTCGCCGCGCACGTCCGCCTCGAACTCGACCGGGACCGCTGCTACCCCTACGGGT
>DATLFZ010000486.1:0-8605 GCA_035540795.1 Beijerinckiaceae bacterium
TCCTGCTCGTCCGGGGCCCCGCGCCAGCCGCGCACGATCGTGACCTCGCGCCCGTCGGCGAGGCGGAAGGCGCTCACGTCGACCGCGTTGCCGAAGGAATGCTCGGACAGCCGGCCGCTGCGGGCACCGTTGCGGCCCCGGCAGGCGTAGCTGCCCGACTTGAGCTCCACCACCGGGCTGCCGAAATAGAGATACGCCGCCGGCTGCACCACCTCGTTGAGCCAGCCGTCGACGCTCGGGATGATCGGACAGGCGAGCGTCACCTGGCGCTGCACGCCGACCGAGCCGCCGGCGAAGGCGGCGATCCGGAACGGGTAGCTGATGCCGCAGGCGCCGGGGCCGGCGATCTCGCGCTGCAGGGCCATGTAGGCGGTCGGCTGCACGAGCTTGCGCTGGAGGCAGGCCTCCTCGGCCTGGATCCGCCAGGGCTCGCGCTGGTCGAACCGGAACATGCCGCAGCCGGTCAGGACGAGCCCGACGAAGGCGAGGGCGGAGAACGCAACGATGCCGCGCCGCATGGGCGGAGTCTTGCGGCAGGGCCGTAAACGGTTTCTCAACCGGCGCGCGGGGCCGGTGGCGCGAATCGGGCCAGCCTGGCCTTGCGCCCCCTCCCCGCCCTGCTCTACGGCTGCGCCATGCTGTCCATCCTCGACCTCCTGCGCCGCATCGATGCGGGCGACCTCACCCCCGAAGCGGCGGTCCGGCTGTCGCACGAGGCGATCCGCGCCCGGGAGGAGGAGGTGGGAGCCTTCGTCCTCGTCGACCCGGGCGGCGCGCCGGCGCAAGGCCCCCTGCGGGGCGTCACCGTCGGCGTGAAGGACATCATCGACACCGCCGAGATGCCGACCGAGATGGGCTCGCCGATCTACGCCGGCTGGCGGCCGAAGGCGGACGCGCCGGTGGTCGCCGCTCTCAAGCAGGCGGGCGCGACGGTCGCGGGGAAGACCACGACCACCCCCTTCGCCCATCTCGAGCCGACGCGCACGCGCAATCCCCGCAACCTCGCCCACACGCCGGGCGGCTCCTCGTCGGGCTCCGCCGCCGCGGTGGCGGCCGGGATGGTGCCGCTCGCGCTCGGCACCCAGACCGGCGGATCGATCATCCGCCCCGCCTCCTATTGCGGGGTCGCGGCGATCAAGCCGTCGTTCCGGCTGATCCCGACGGTCGGGGTGAAATGCTTCTCGTGGACGCTCGACACCGTCGGCCTCTTCGCCGCGACGGTCCCGGACCTCGCCCATGCGCTCGCGGCGACGACGGGCCGGCCGGACCTGCGCCTCGACGGGCCTCCGGGCGCCCCCCGCTTCGCCGTGGTCACCCAGGATTTCGCCGGCGAGCCCGAACCGGCGAGCGCCGCCGCCCTCGACCACGCGGTGGGCGCCCTCGAAAGGGCCGGCGCCCGCGTCCAGCGCCTCGACGTGCCCGAGATCGTGGCGCGGGCCTGGGGCATCCACGCGCCGCTCCAGGACTACGAGGCCCTGCGCGCGCTCGCCTGGGAATACGCCCACCACCGGGGGCTTCTGCCGGAGGTGCTGCGCCGCCAGCTCGCCGAGGCGGAGGGGATCGATGCCGCCGCCTACGACGAGGCCCGGCGCGTCGCCCACCGGGCCCGGGGGGCGCTGCACGAGGCCTTCGGCGAGGCCGACGCGCTTCTGACCTTCTCGGCACCTGGCCCGGCCCCGGCGGGGCTCGGGAGCACCGGCAACGCCCGTTTCAACCGGCTGTGGACGCTCATGGGCGTACCCTGCATCAACGTGCCGGGCTTCGTCGACGGCGCCGGGATGCCCGTGGGCGTGCAGGTGATCGCCCGCTTCGGCCGCGACGCGACCGCGCTGGCCGCGGCGCAGGTCCTCGAGACCGCGCTCGCGGCGACGGGCTGACCCTCGCCCCACCGGCGAACGGGAAACGCGCGCTGCTGCAACGCTTTACGCCCTTGTCCTCTCGTCCCTGCCGGGCGGGAGAGGGGCGGGCTTCCCGGATTCCGCGGCCTCTGCTACGCTCCCCCGGTTCGCTCGGGGAGGCACTGAATGGGTTTTCTTACGAGGCTCGGCGGCGGCTCCGTCATGAACGTCGCGGCGGCGGGCGCCGCGCTCGCGCTCATGGTGGCGATCCTCGCCGGCGTTTTCTGAAGCTTCGGCTTCGCCGATCCTTTCCCCCGCCGCCGCCGGGTCCGCCCGCGGCGGCTTTTTCTTGGCTCACGATTCGGGACAGGGGCGCGTGGTCACCCGCCAGGACGGGTTGTTGAGCACCATCAGACATTCGGCGATGCGGGGGCCGTCCCGGGTGACGAGGCACGCGCTCTCCCCCACCGGGGAGCGCTCGCCGCGCGGGCCGCGGCAATAGCAATCGGCGTGGTCCTGGACCATCTCGTGGCGGTAGAGGGGCGCGTCCTGCGCCCCGGCGGGCCCGAGCAGGGCGAGGAGCGCCGCGGTCGGGAGAAGCGGCCGCACGATCACACCCACCGTTCGGCCGCGGCGTCGTCCGCGGCGGCGGCCTCGACCCAGCCGCCGGTCGTGCCGTCGGAAAGGTGCTCGCGCTTCCAGAACGGCGCCTTGGTCTTGAGGTAGTCCATCAGGAACGAGGCCGCCTCGAAGGCGTCGCGGCGATGGGCGGACGCGGCGACGACGAGCACGATGGACTCGCCCGGCCGCATCGCGCCGTGGCGGTGGATGACCGTCAGCCCCTGGAGCGGCCAGCGCTCCTGGGCGGCGGCGCACAGGCGTCCGAGTTCCTCCTCCGCCATGCCGGGATAGTGTTCGAGCTCGAGGGCGGAAAGGCGGCCGCCCTCGTCCCGGCACAGGCCCGTGAAGGTCACGACGGCGCCGATGTCGGCGCGCCCGCGGGTGAGCGCCTCGATCTCGTCCGCGACCGAGAAATCCTCACGCTGGATGCTGACCGTCGCCTGCATCCGCCCATGATAGGCCTTTCCGGCGGCGACGGGGAGGGCCCCGGCTCAGCCCCCGGTCATGGGCGGGAAGAAGGCGACCTCGCGGGCGCCGGCGATCGAGGCCGCCGGCTTGGCATGGACCCGGTCGACGGCCGCCCGCACCACCCCCTCGTTCTCGAAGGCGTGGGCGTATTCCTCGCCCCGGCCCTTGAGCCAGGCGACGAGGTCGGCCACCGTCGCCACGTCGGGCGGCGGCTCGACCTCCTCCTCGGGCTTGCCGATCCGCTCCCTGACCCAGGCGAAATAGACGAGCTTCATCATTCCGTGTCGTTGTCCACCACGTAGCGGATGCCCGCCCGCAGGTAGTCCCAGCCCGTATAGATGGTGAGGGTCGCGGCGATCCACAAAAGCACGAGGCCGATCGCGGTCGTGCCGGGCAGGACCTCGTCGCCTGCGGGACCGGCCACCAGGAACCCCACGGCGACGAGCTGCACCCCCGTCTTCCACTTGGCGATGCGGCTCACCGGGATGCTCACCTTGAGCCCGGCCAGGAACTCGCGCAGGCCCGAGACCAGGATCTCCCGCGACAGGATGACGATGGCGGCGAGCAGGTGGACGTCCTTGATGGTCTCGTCCGCCACCAGCATCAGCAGGCAGGCCGACACCAGGAGCTTGTCGGCGATCGGATCGAGCATGCGCCCGAGCGCCGAGTACTGGCTGTAGAGCCGGGCGAAATAGCCGTCGAAATAGTCGGTGACGCCGGCGGCAATGAAGATCGCGAGCGCGATCCAGCGCGACCAGCGGTCCTCGGGCCAGAACAGGAGGGCGACCACCACCGGAACGGCGGCGACGCGGCCGTAGGTCAGCAGGTTCGGAAGGCTGTAGGCCTTCGACCGGCCCGTTGGCGTAGCGGCGGTCATCGCCCCGGAGAACCATGCGGGGCCGGCGAGGTCAACAACCTGCGCCGGTCGCCCCCGCAAATGATCGCGAGGCTCAGCCCTTCCCGTCCTGGAAGAAGGCGTAGACCGCCTTGGCGGTGGCGGCGTTGACGCCCGGGGTCCTCATCAGGTCCTCGAGGGCGGCGCGGCGGATCGCCTTCACGGTCCCGAAATGGTGCAGGAGCGCGCGCTTGCGCGCCGGCCCGATGCCCGGCACCTCGTCGAGGGGGTTCTTGACGAGCTCGCGCTTGCGCCGGGCCCGGTGGGCGCCGATGGCGAACCGGTGCGCCTCGTCGCGCAGGCGCTGCACGAAATAGAGCGCCGGGTCCCGCGGCGGCAGCTTGAACGGGGCCTCCCCCGGCCTGAAGAAGGTCTCGCGGCCCGCGTCCCGGTCGCGCCCCTTGGCGATCGCGACGAGAGGCACGTCGAGCCCGAGTTCCGCGAGCGTCGCCCGGGCGGCGTCGAGCTGCCCCTTGCCGCCGTCGACGAGGACGAGGTCCGGCCAGGCGGGAAACGATTCATCGTCCTCCCCTCCCCCTCCAGGGGAAGGGTCGGGAGTGGGGGAGTCGAGCAGGCGCTCCATGGTCGAGGGCTCCGACACTTCCCCGTCCCGACCCTCCCCCTCGAGGGGGGAGGGCTTTTTCGGCGCCTCCTTGGCGAGGCGCGAAAAGCGCCGGCGCAGGACCTCGCGCATCATGCCGAAATCGTCGCCCGGGCTGAGCTCCTCCGACTTGATGTTGAAGGTCCGGTAGTGGGTCTTCATGAACCCGGCCGCCCCCGCCACCACCATGGCGCCGACCGCGTTCGTCCCCATGATGTGGGAGTTGTCGTAAATCTCGACCCGCCGCGGCGCCCGCGCCAACCCGAAGGCCTGGCCGAGCGCCTCGAGCAGCTTCTGCTGCGAAGCCGTGTCGGCGAGGCGGCGCCCGAGCGCCTCCCTGGCGTTACGCAGGGCGTAGTCGACGAGCTGGCGCCGCTCGCCCCGGCGGGCGACGTGGATGTCGACCTTGTGCTCGGCCCGGGTCGACAGGGCGGCCGCCATCAGCTCGCAATCCTCGATGTCGTGCGACAGGAGGATGAGCTTCGGCGCCGGCTTGTCGTCGTAGAACTGGGCCACGAAGGAGGCGAGCACCTCCTCCGGCGGCATCGACTTGTGCGCCTTGGGAAAGTAGGCCCGGTTGCCCCAGTTCTGCCAGTTGCGGAAGAAGAACACCTCGACGCAGAACTGGCCCGCCTGCTCGTCGAGGGCGAACACGTCCGCCTCCTCGACGCTCTGCGTGTTGATGCCCTGGTTCGCCTGGATGGCGGAGAGCGCCGCGAGGCGATCGCGGTAGCGGGCGGCGCGCTCGAACTCGAGCGCCTCAGCCGCGGCGCCCATTTCGGCGGCGAGGCGGTCCTTCACGAGGTTCGACTTCCCCGAGAGGAAGGCGCGAGCCTCTGCGACGAGCTTCTGGTACTCGGGGACCGGAACCTCGCCCGTGCACGGGCCGGCGCAGCGCTTGATCTGGTGCAGCAGGCAGGGCCGCGTGCGGTTGGCGTAGTAGCTGTCGTTGCAGGAGCGCACGAGAAAGGCGCGCTGCAGGGCGTTGATGGTGCGGTTCACCGCCCAGACGCTGGCGAACGGCCCGTAATAGTCGCCCTTGCGGCTGCGGGCGCCCCGGTGCTTGGCGATCTGCGGCGCCTCGTGGTCGCCGGTGAGCAGGATGAAGGGCAGCGACTTGTCGTCGCGCAGGAGCACGTTGAAGCGGGGCTTCAGCTGCTTGATGAGGTTCGCCTCGAGCAGCAGCGCCTCGGTCTCGGTCGCCGTGGTGACGAACTCCATCGAGGCCGTGTCGGCGATCATCCGGGCGATGCGGTTCGTGTGCCCCTGCCCGCGCACGTACGAGCCGACCCGCGCCTTCAGCGACTTGGCCTTGCCGACGTAGAGCACGTCCCCCTTGCCGTCGATCATGCGGTAGACGCCGGGCCCGTTCGGCAGGGTGGTCCAGAAGCGCCGGATCACCTCCGCCCCGGCCTTGACCGACCCGGGCGACGCTTCGAGGTCGAGCTCGACCTCGGAGGCCGGCTCGGGCGGGGTCTCCTCGTCGAGGTCGTCGAGGAGGTCCGGCGGCACGTCGTTGTTGGGACGGGGCATGGCGCTGATTTAGGCGGAGCGGCGGGCGGGGGGAAGCGCGCCCGAGGAGGACGCGCCGATGGCGACATCCGCGCCGGCCGGCACCTTGCGATCCCGCCGGCGCTCGCGAGGCCCGCGCGACCCGACGCGCCCCTGCCCCGCGTGGGGCGCGCTAGGCGTCGGCGCGGGAACGTGCTTCAGGAGGGGGACCGTCGCCGTTCCGTCATGCCGCCCGATTCGCCCGCCCGCATGCCCTGGGGCTTCGTCGCCTGGCTCTCGATCGCGCAGGTGATCTCCTGGGGCGCGATCTACTACTCCTTCACCCTGTTCATCGATCCGATGATGGGCGAGCTCGGCTGGAACAAGCCGGCGCTGACCGCGGCCTTCTCCCTCGGGCTCGTCGCCTCGGCGCTCGCGGCCATGCCGGTCGGGCGGCTGATCGACCTCGGCCACGGCCGGCTCGTGATGACCGCCGGGTCCGTCGCCGCCGCCCTCCTGTTCGCGGCCTGGTCGCGGGTCGACAGCTACCCGGCTTTCGTCGCGATCTGGATCGGCCTCGGAATCTGCCTCGCGGCGACGCTCTACGAGCCCGGCTTCGCGGTGCTGACCCGGCGGCTGGGCCCCCTGTCGCGGCGCGGCATCACGGCGATGACCTTTCTGGGCGGCTTCGCCTCGACGGTGTTCATCCCGCTCACCCACCTGTTCATCGCGACCCTCGGCTGGCGCGACGCGCTCCTGGCGCTCGCCGCCTTCAACCTGTTCGTCTGCGCGGCGATCCACCTCCTCGTCATCCGCGACGAGGCGCCGGCGAAGACCGGCGGCGCGCCGCAGGCCGCGAACCCGTCCACCGCCCGGCGGGTGCTGCCGCACCCGGCCTTCTGGGGCTTCGTCGGGGTCGCGGTGCTGCACAGCGCCCTCTTCACCGGGATCACGGTGCATCTCATCCCGCTTCTGACCGAGCGCGGCTACTCGATCGCGACGGCGGTCGCGGCCTTCACCGTGTTCGGGCCCGCCCAGGTGGCGGCGCGCCTCGTCATCGCGGCGGGCGAGCGGGCCATCACCATGAAGGCGATCGGCGTCGCGACGACGGCGCTGCCGGTCGCGGCCTTCGGCGCCCTGTGGGCGCTGCCGCCCGGGTCGTGGCTGATCTTCCCGACCGTCGCCCTGATGGGGGCCGCCAACGGCATGATGACGATCCTGCGCGCCGTCCTGCCGGCGGAGATCTTCGGCCGGGCCGATTACGGCGCCATCCAGGGCATGATCTCGGCGCCGGCCACCTTCTCGAAGGCGGCGGGCCCGTTCCTGTTCGCCGCCGTCTGGGCGATCTGGGGCGGCTATGGCGGCGTGCTCGGGATCGCGGTCGCCCTCGCCGCGGCCTCCTTCGCCTGTTTCGCGCTGGCGGTGCTGCCCTCGAAAACCTGACGCGGGCCCGCTACGCTCCCCGGAAAGGGAGGAACCGCATGGCCTATGTCGGCGCCATCGACCAGGGCACAACGAGCAGCCGCTTCATCGTCTTCGACGAGGGCGGCGGCATCGTCGCCCTCGCCCAGAAGGAGCACCGGCAGATCTACCCGCAGGCCGGGTGGGTCGAGCACGACCCGATCGAGATCTGGCAGAACACCTGCGCGGTGATCGCGGAGGCGCTGGCGGAGGCCGGGCTTTCCGCGACCGACCTGCAGGCGGTCGGCATCACCAACCAGCGCGAGACGACCTTGCTGTGGGACCGCCGCACCGGCGCGCCGCTCCACAACGCGCTCGTCTGGCAGGACACCCGGGTCGACGGGCTCGTGGCCGAGTTCGCCCGCGACGGCGGCAAGGACCGCCTGCGGGGCAGGACCGGGCTGCCGCTGGCGAGCTATTTTTCGGGCCTGAAGCTGAAATGGCTCCTCGACAACGTTCCGGGTGCCCGGGCGAAGGCGGAGGCCGGGGACGCCCTGTTCGGCACGATCGATTCCTGGCTCGTCTGGAACCTGACCGGCGGCCCGGATGGCGGGCTCCACCTCACCGACGTGACCAACGCCAGCCGCACCCAGCTGATGGGCCTCGAAAGCCTCGCCTTCGACGCCGAAATCCTCGGCCTGTTCGGGATCCCCCGCGCCTGCCTGCCCCGTATCGTGTCGTCGAGCGCGGTGCTGGGCGAGGCGCGCGCCCCCCTCGCCGGCGTGCCGATCGCCGGCATCCTCGGCGACCAGCAGGCGGCCCTCGTCGGCCAGGCCTGCTTCCGGCCGGGTGAAGCCAAGAACACGTACGGCACCGGCTGCTTCATGCTCATGAACACAGGCGAGACGCCCTACCCCTCGACCTGCGGCCTCGTCACCACCCTCGCCTACCGGCTCGGCGAGGGACGGCCGGTCTACGCCCTCGAAGGATCGATCGCCATCGCCGGCGCGCTCGTGCAGTGGCTGCGCGACAATTTCGGCCTGATCCGGTCGAGCGGCGAGATCGAGGCGCTCGCCCGCTCGGTGCCGGACGCGGGCGGCGTCACCATCGTGCCGGCCTTCTCCGGCCTCTATGCGCCGCACTGGAACGAGGGGGCGCGCGGACTGATCGGCGGGCTCACCCGGTTCGCCGGCAAGGGGCAGATCGCCCGCGCCGCCCTCGAGGCGACGGCCTTCCAGACCCGCGAGGTGCTCGACGCCATGGTGCAGGACACGGGCATCCCCGTGCGCG
>DATLFZ010000487.1:0-2429 GCA_035540795.1 Beijerinckiaceae bacterium
CGCGCGATCCTCGGCCGGCCGAGGACGCCGTCGCCGACGCGGTGCGCGCCGACGCGGTCGAGCTCCACCTCCAGCCGATCGTCGGACTGCCGCAGCGGAAGGTCCGCCTCTACGACGCCCAGCCGCGCCTGCGGATCGGCGACGCGACGCTGGCAGCGGCCGCGTTCGGCCCCGTCGTGGAGCGTCTCGGGATCGCCGCCGCCCTCGACCGCAAGACGCTGGCGCGTGCGGCGGCGGCGGCCCGCCACCTCGCGGCCCGCGGCAGCGACGCCCTCGTCGCCCTCAGCCTGAGCCCGGTGGCGGTCCTCGGGCCCGGCGGCCTGCGCGCCCTCGCCGAAATCGCGGACCCGACCGCGGCGGAACGCCTCGTCCTGTTCGTGTCCCAGGGCTGCTGGCGCGGTCTCGATCCCGAGGCGGCGGCGGCGCTCGCCTTCCTGCGCGAGCGCGGCTTCGGATTCGGGCTCGACCGGGCGGCCGATCTTCGCCTCGACCCGCCCCTCCTCGCCGAACGCGGCGTCCGCTTCGCCCGGCTGCCCGCCGCCGGCCTCACGGCGGAGGCTGCGGCCGACGGGCCGGCGGAGCTTCCGGCCGCGCTCGCTCGCGCCGGCATCCGCATCGTCGCCGAGCGGGTCGACCGCGAGGAGGACGTGCCGGACCTCCTCGACCTCGACGTGCCGCTCGCGCAGGGCCTCGCCTTCGGCGGCCCGCGGCCCGTGCGGCCCGAGATCCTCGCCGCCCCGGCGCCCGAACCGGCGCCGGCGCCAGCGCCCGAAGCCTCCGCCGAGCCGGCCCGGCAGCCGTTCCGGGCCTTCCTGCGCCGGGCGGTATGACGTTGACGGGCGGCGCCGGCCGCCCTACCCGCGGGCCCGCATGAACGAGACCGAACCGGCCTTCGTCGCCGGCCTTTCCGAGATCGCCGCCGCCTACGACGCGATCCTGTGCGACGTATGGGGCGTCATCCACAACGGCATCGTCCGCTTCGCCGACGCGGAGGACGCGCTCGTGCGCTTCCGGCAGGCGGGCGGCTGCGTCGTGCTCCTGACCAACGCGCCCCGGCCGGGGGACGCCGTCGTCGGCCAGCTCGACCGGCTCGGCTTCTCGCGCCAGGCCTACGACGCGGTCGTCAGCTCCGGCGACCTCACCCGGGCGACGGTGATCGAGCGCCGCGGTGAGCCCGTCTTCCATCTGGGGCCCCCGCGGGACAAGCCGATCTTCGCCGGGCTCGACGTGGCCTTCGCCGGCCCGGACGAGGCCGCCTACGTGGTCTGCTCCGGCCTGTTCGACGACGACCGCGACACCCTCGACGACTACCGGGACATGCTCGCCCGGATGCGCTCGCGCCGGCTGCCGATGATCTGCGCCAACCCGGACCTGGTGGTCGAGCGCGGCGAGCGCCTCGTGCTGTGCGCGGGGTCGATCGCCCAGGCGTACGAGGAAGCGGGCGGCGACGTGCTCTATGCGGGCAAGCCGCACGTCCCGGTCTACGACCTCGCCCTCGCCACGGCCCGGCGCCTCGCCGGAAGCGAGGTGCCGAAGGAGCGCGTCCTCGCCGTCGGCGACGCCATCCGCACCGACATCGCCGGGGCGGTCGCCGCCGGAATCCCGTCGCTCTTCGTCGCCCGCGGCATCCACGGGGCCGAGCTCGGCCTGCACGACGGGGCGCTCGACCCGCAGCGCGCCCGCGCCTGGCTCATGGGGCAGGCGGCGCGGCCGGACCTTTTCTCGGCCCGCCTCGCCTGGAGCTGATCAGAGCCCCGCGAGAGGCAGCGCGGCGGCGGTCCCGAGGAGAACGGCACCGGCGGCGAGGCTCGTCCAGATCGCCTTCTCGCGCAGGCGCGGGAGAGACGGGGCGCCCGGCTCGCTGCCGGCGACCACGACCCCGTCCTCGTGCTGGCTGCGCACGCCGAAGGGCAACACCGCGAACAGCACCGTCCACCAGATGATGAAGTAGAGCGACAGCGCCCCCACCAGGGTCAGGCCGAAGCTCGCGATGGTCGCGGCGACGGCGGCGGCGGACAGGACCGTCACCGCGGCGGCGGTGCCGGGCAGCGTCTCGGCGATGCGGGCGACGGCCATCTCAGACCTCCTCGAGCTCCACGAGCGTGCCGCAGAAATCCTTCGGGTGGAGGAACAGCACGGGCTTGCCGTGGGCGCCGATCCTGGGCTCGCCGTCGCCGAGCACCCGGGCGCCCTCCGCCACGAGCCGGTCCCGGGCGGCGCGGATGTCGGCGACCTCGTAGCAGATGTGGTGGATGCCCCCGTCCGGGCTGCGCTCCAGGAATTTTTGGATCGGCGAGCCTTCGCCGAGGGGCTCGAGCAGCTCGACCTTGGTGTTCGGCAGCGTCACGAACACCACCGTCACCCCGTGCTCCGGCTGCGGCAGCGGCGCCGACAGTTGCGCCCCCAGCGTGTCCCGATAGATGCGGGAG
>DATLFZ010000488.1:0-3266 GCA_035540795.1 Beijerinckiaceae bacterium
ACATGGCGAAGGCTTATGCGAGCGCGATCGTCGACGCCCCGGTCGAGACCGTGTGGGCGCTGGTGCGCGACTTCAACGGCCTGCCGACCTGGCATCCGGCCATCGCGCGAAGCGAGATCGAGGACGGGCTCGATTCCGACGTGGTCGGCTGCGTGCGCAGCTTCACCCTGAAGGACGGCACGCATATCCGCGAGCGGCTCCTGTCCCTGTCCGATTCCGAGCGCCGCTTCACCTACAATTTCGAGAAGCCCGCCTTCCCGGTCGAGAACTACCTCGCCACGATCCGCCTGCTGCCGGTCACCGCCGGCGACCGCACCTTCGCGGAGTGGGAGGCGACCTTCGACGAGGCGCCGCAGGACAAGGGCAAGTACGTCGAGATCATCTCCAACGCCGTGTTCCAGAGCGGCTGGACGGCGGTGAAGGAGAAGGTCCGCGGCCTCCAGAAGCCGGAGGCGGAGCGCTGGAAGGCGGGCCGGCCGAACAAGGTGTGGTGCTCGTCCGTGATCGAGGGGCCGGTCGACGAGGTCTGGGCGATCATGCGCGACTTCGCCGGCATGGGCGCCTGGCACCCGGACATCTCCCGCATGCACATGATCGGCGGGGTGCGCTCGGACAAGGTTTCCGGGGTGCGCGACTTCCATTTCGGCGAGGGGCACCTCCATGAGGAGCTCCTGCACGTCTGCGACCTGACCCGCTCGTTCTCCTACCGCATCACCAAGAGCCCGATGCCCTGGACCGGCTACGTCGCCGGCGCGCGGCTCTATCCGGTGACCGACGGCAACCGCACCTTCGCGGTCTGGACGGCGGACTGGGCGGCGACGGCCGAGCACGATCCCGAGCTCCAGCACAACGTGCACCACAACGTGTTCCAGAAGGCGTTCGACACCATCAACGAGCGCTACTTCGCCGGCCGTGCGGCCGCCGAGTGAGGGAGGAGGATCGATGGCGCGCATGATGAAGGGACCGGCGATCTTCCTCGCCCAGTTCGCGGGCGACGAGGCCCCGTTCGATTCGCTCGACGCGATCTGCGGCTGGGCGGCCGGGCACGGCTACGAGGGCGTGCAGATCCCGAGCTGGGACGCCCGCCTGTTCGACCTGCGCAAGGCGGCCGAGAGCCAGGATTACTGCGACGAGGTCGCGGGCGTCGCCGGCCGGCACGGGCTCGCCATCACCGAGCTGTCGACCCACCTGCAGGGGCAGCTGGTCGCGGTCCATCCGGCCTTCGACGCGGCCTTCGACGGCTTCGCGGCCCCGGAGGTGCGGGGCAACCCGAAGGCGCGCACGGAGTGGGCGATCGAGCAGATGCGCCTCGCCGCCAAAGCCTCGCGCCGGCTCGGACTCGATGCCCACGTCACCTTCTCGGGGGCGCTCGCCTGGCCCTACGTCTATCCCTGGCCGCCGCGGGCGCCCGGCCTGATCGAGAGCGCCTTCGAGGAGCTCGGCCGGCGCTGGCGCCCGATCCTCGACGCCTTCGACGAGGTCGGCGTCGACGTCTGCTACGAGATCCATCCGGGCGAGGACATCCACGACGGCGCCACCTTCGAGCGCTTCGTCGACGCGGTCGGCGGGCATGCCCGGGCCTGCATCAACTACGACCCGAGCCACTTCCTGCTGCAGCAGCTCGACTACGTGGCCTTCATCGACCTCTACCACGAGCGCATCAAGGCGTTTCACGTGAAGGACGCCGAGTTCAACCCGGACGGCCGCATCGGCGTCTACGGGGGCTACGCGGGCTGGGTCGAGCGGGCCGGCCGCTTCCGGTCGCTCGGCGACGGGCAGGTCGATTTCGGCGCGATCTTCTCCAAGCTCGCCCAGTACGGCTACGAATCCTGGGCCGTGCTCGAATGGGAATGCGCCCTGAAACACCCGGAGGACGGGGCGCGGGAGGGGGCGCAGTTCATCCGCTCCCACATCATCCGCCGGACGGAGAAGGCCTTCGACGACTTCGCCGGCGGGGCCGACCAGGCCGCGAACCGGCGCATGCTCGGGCTCGACTGAGATGGCGATCGAAGCCTCCAAGGAAGGCGGACGGCGCCGGCGGCTGCGCCTCGGCATGGTCGGCGGCGGGCGCGGCGCCTTCATCGGCGCCGTCCACCGGATCGCCGCCCGTCTGGACGACCGCTGGGAGCTCGTCGCCGGGGCGCTCTCGTCGGACCCCGAGCGGGCCCGCGCGTCCGGTGCCGATCTCGGTCTTTCGCCGGCGCGCAGCTACGACGGCATCGAGGCGATGGCCCGGCGCGAGCGGCGCCTGAAGGACCGCATCGACGCGGTCGCCATCGTCACCCCGAACTTCGCCCACGCCCCGGCCGCAAAAGCCTTCCTCCGGGCCGGCATCCACGTGATCTGCGACAAGCCGCTCGCCACCTCCCGGCGGGAGGCCGAGGCGCTGGCCCGGCTCGCCCGGGAGCGAGGGCTGATCTTCGCGGTCACCTACAACTACACGGGCTACCCGCTCGTGCGGCAGGCCCGCTCGATGGTGGCCGCGGGCGCCATCGGGCGCATCCGGGTGGTGCAGGTCGAGTACGCGCAGGACTGGCTTTCGACCCGCCTCGAGGAGAGCGGCCAGAAGCAGGCCGCCTGGCGCACCGACCCGAAGCGGGCCGGCCCCGCCGGCGCCGTCGGCGACATCGGCACGCATGCCTTCAACCTCGCCGAGTTCGTGAGTTGCGAGGAGGTCGAGAGCGTCGCGGCCGAGCTCCACACCTTCGTGGAGGGCCGCGCCCTCGACGACAACGCCCATATGATGCTGCGCTTCCGGGGCGGCGCCCGCGGCATGCTCTGGTGCAGCCAGGTGGCGCCCGGCAACGAGAACAACCTGCGCCTTCGCGTCTACGGCGAGACCGGCGCTCTCGAATGGGTGCAGGAGAACCCGAACGTCCTCACCTACACGCCGCTCGGCGAGCCGCCGCGCCTGATCCGCCGGGGCGGGGCCGGCGCCAACGAAGTCGCGGCGGCGGCGACGCGGATCCCTTCCGGCCATCCCGAGGGATATCTCGAAGGCTTCGCCCAGCTCTATTCCGACATCGCCGAGCAGATCGCCGCCCGCCTCGAGGGCCGAGAACCCGCGCCGCTGTCGCTCCAGGTCCCCGGCGTGGACGACGGCGTCCGCGGGGTGCGCTTCATCGAAGCCGCCGTGCGCTCCGCCAAGCGCGGCGCGGCCTGGACGGGGGTATAAGGAGGCGCCTCCCAGGAGCCGACCCGTGACCGGCGACGACCTCGACCGCCTCTATGACGAGACCGACGCCCTCGGGCTCGCCGCCCTGGTC
>DATLFZ010000489.1:0-3574 GCA_035540795.1 Beijerinckiaceae bacterium
CCTCGCCGAGGGTCTTTCGGGCTTCACGCACCTGTTCAACGCCATGCGCCCCCTCGGCAGCCGCGATCCCGGGCCGATCGCCGCCGCGCTCGAGACCCCGGGCTGCGGGTACGGTTTGATCGTCGACGGCGAGCACGTGCACCCGGCGATGCTGCGCCTCGCCCTGCGCGGGGCGGGGACGCCGATGCTCGTCACGGACGCCATGCCCTGCGTCGGCGGGCGGCCAGGCTTTTCGCTCTACGGAGAGGAGATCCGGGTCGAGGGCGGGCGCTGCCTGCGGGCCGACGGGACCCTCGCCGGCGCGGCCCTCGACATGGCCAGCGCGGTGCGCAACGCGGTGCGCCTGCTCGGCCTCGACCTGGCGGAGGCGCTGGCGATGGCCTCGCGCCGTCCGGCGGATTTCCTGGGACTGGGCGACCGGCTCGGCCGGATCGCCCCGGGCTACCGGGCCGACCTCGTCGCCCTCGATCCCGAGAGCGTGACCGTTTCGCGGACGTGGGTCGCCGGCCGGGACGGCTGATCAGTGCTGGCTGTCGGCGGCCATCGGGATGTTGGCGACGCCGACGTAGCGGGCGAGGCGGGAATCGATCATCTGGTCGAGCTTGCCCTTGACCTCCTTCACGGTGAGGTCGCGGGTCTTCTTGCCGTCCTTGGCGAAGAAGATGCTCTTGTTGGCCTTGGCGGCGGCCGGGAAGGCCTTGGGCGCGCTCTCCTTCGGCTTCTCGTCGAGGAGCGACAGGAGCCGGGAGGCGCCGCTCGCGCCCATGAAATGGGCGAGATAGAGCTCGGACCGGGTGAGGTCGCGCCCGATCTGGCGCTCGATGCGCTGGCGGTCGCGGTTCTTCATCTCGCCCGCCATGAGGGCGGCGACGTAGGGGTCGCGGCGCAGGTTGAGCACCCGCTCGCGGGTCTCGTCGTCGGCGATGGTGAGGAGGCCGTTGACGGTCGCGACCGCCGCCGCCTCGTCCTTGAGGCCGTGCTTGCGCCCGAAGTCGCGGATCACCTCGAACCAGGTGCGCTCGACGAACTGGAACAGGCCCTCGGCGCTCGAGGTGCTCGCCCGGTTGGCGACGAGGAAGCTCGATTCCTTGTCGGCGAGGGCCATCATGTAGGTGCGGTCGGCGCCGGTCACCTCGGAGGCGCGCAGCACCGTGACCACGAGCCAGCGCGGGATGCGCATGGCGCCGAAGCGCAGGAGCTCGAACGGGTCGCGCCCGGCGAGGCGCTCCTCGTCGATGATGCGGTCGGCGTGGCCGATCGCCGAGCCGGCATTCGGAGCGTCCTTGCCGGCGAGGTCGGAATCGGTGCGGCCCCAGCGGGCGATGCCCGCCTGGTCGAGGGCGACGTCGAGATCGAGGGCCGCCATGACGAGCTTCGCCTCGCAGAGGTCCTCGGCGGTGGCGATCCTGTCGACCGGCAGCGTCGCGCCGTGCGCCGGGGCGACCACGATCGGGCCGGCGAGGAGCAGGCCGAGGCCGAGGGCGGCGGCGAAGGTCGCGAAAGAGGCCGGGAACCGGACGACCGGACGGGCGTTGTGCCCTTCGTCGGAGCCGCGCCGACTCGACGGACCCCCGAACTCGGCGCGAAGCGACCTCACGATGGCGCCCCGCGGCGCCGTCCGGCGTTCGACCATGCTGCCCCCGCTCGCGCGGCCGCGTTTGCGCGTGCCGCCTGATTGGTTTTGGTTGGTGGGCGGGGTCTTTTACGGACAGATGTGTCGAGAATAGGTCAGCTTGGCCGTGCAGCGCGGCCGCGTGTCGCACCGTCAGAACAGCTCAGGTCGGCGCAGCCGCAACGTTTGCACAAGAAGAAGCAGCTTGAGATCGAGCAGCTCGCCGGCGTCGGCCTTGGCGGCGAGGTCGGAAAGCTTCGCTTCTACGAGGGTGATGTCCTCCTGCTCGTCGGAGACGCCGCCGCCCTCGGCGACCTTGTCGGCGGGCGCGAAGGGGGCGAGGAACAGGTGCGTGCGCTCGGTGGAGATGCCGGGCATCGTCCACACCGCGCCGACGGGCTCGAGGTCGCGCAGAGCGAGCCCGGTCTCCTCGAGGGCCTCCCGGCGGGCGCAAGTCGCCGGGTCCTCCTCCTCCAGCAGCCCCGCCGGCGCCTCGAGCATCTCCTCGCCGCCGCCGGCGACGAAGACGGCCGCCCGGAACTGGCGCACGAGGAGGGCGACCCGCCGCCCGGGGTCGTAGGGCAGGACCGCCACCGCGGCGCCGTGGTCCTCGATCTCCCGCTTGATGGTGCGCCCGTCCGGGGCGCGGATCACGGCGACGACGAGCTTGCCCCAGCCCTCGTGGACGGTCGTCGCTTCGACGAGACGGTAGGTCATGGCCGGCCTTTTCCCCCGGTTGGCGCCCGGCGACAACGCCGGAAATGCCCGGAGGTCGCCGCGGGAGCCTGCAGCCGTGTTCCCGCGTTGTCACGCTGCATGTCGGCGCCCGCCCCGCCGGCGGAGGTCCCGCGTTGAGACTGCGTTTCCTCTCCAGCAACGAGCGCAAGATCGCCGAGGTGCGGGCCATCCTCGAACCGAGGGTCGAGGTCATCGCCGTGCAGCGCCGGCTCGACGAGTTGCAGAGCGACGACATCGAGCTCCTCGTGCGCGACAAGTGCATCCGCGCCTTCCGGATGATCGGCCGGCCGCTCTTCGTCGAGCACACCGGCCTCTACATCGAGGCGCTGAACGGCTTTCCGGGGGGGCTCACCCAGATCTTCTGGAACACCCTCGGGGTCGAGCGCATCGCCGCCCTGTTCGGCCGCCAGGAGGAGACCCGGGCGGCGGCGCGCACCCGCATCGGCTATTGCGACGGACGCTGCGTGCACCAGTTCGAAGGCGAGGTCACCGGCCGCATCGCGCCGGAGCCGCGGGGCGAGGACGTCGGCGACTGGGATTGCGTGTTCGTGCCGGACGGCGCGGACGAGACCTTCGCGCAGATGGGGGAGCGCAAGCACGAGCTCTCCATGCGCCGCAAGGCCCTCGACGCGCTGGCGGAATTCCTGGAGGCGCCGCGTGCTTGAGGACCTCGCCGCGGCGGTGCGCGACCGGCGGGCGATCCTGTTCGTCGGCGCCGGGGTGTCGATGAGCCTCGGCCTGCCGTCCTGGCGCAAGCTCGTCGAGCACATGGGCGAGGAACTCGGCTACGACCCGGAGATCTTCGCCAACCCGGACACGAGCTACTTCACGCTCGCCGAGTACTACCGCATCCAGCAGGGCAGCATCGGCCCCTTGCGCTCCTGGCTCGACCGCAACTGGAGCCTGCCCGAGGAGAAGCTCGCCGAATCGAAGCTCTACGAGCTGATCGTCGGCCTCGATTTCCCGATCATCTACACCACCAATTTCGACCGCAATCTCGAACTCTCCTTCCGCCTGCGCGGCAAGGAGTTCGTCAAGGTCGCGAACGCCAAGGATGTGGCCCGGGTGCGCGAGGGCGTCACGCAGATCGTGAAATTCCACGGCGATTTCGACGACGACCAGTCCCTGGTGCTCGCCGAGACCGACTATTTCGACCGGCTGTCCTTCGATTCCCCCCTCGACGTGAAATTCCGCGCCGACGCGCTCGGCAAGACGATCCTGTTC
>DATLFZ010000490.1:0-3858 GCA_035540795.1 Beijerinckiaceae bacterium
CCTTCAGGGCACGGGTCGGCGTCATCCGCCTCCGCTTCGTGGTCCCGATGTCGGTGGAGACGAGGGGCATCAGGCGGGCCTCCTCGCGGCGGCTCCACGAAGTTCGGCGAGCCGTTTCTCCGCCGTCTCGACGAAGACATCCGCCAGGGCCACCGTCTCCGGGACAGGCGCGTGGTGGTACTCGGTCCGGTACTGCATCGCCTCCCGGAGCAACCGATACGACTCCGCCAGCGTCGTCGCGAGGGAATGGATCTCGGCTTCCCTGGCCCGGTAGGGCTCGAGCATGCGGTTGCGCTCGGCCAAGTCGTCGAGGGGAGAGACGACCGGAGCGAAGCGGGGGAGACGGACCTGGGCGTTCATAGGGACAGCCCCGTTGTGCCGTGGTGGGCCCGGCGCGAAACGAAGGTGATGCCGTACCGGCTGGCGCGGGAACGGAAGGCCTTGAGGTCGAAGCGCCAGCCGTACCGCTCGACCCCGGCGGCGTGAATCTCCGCAGCCGGGGCGCCCCTCCGGGCCAAGCCCCGCACGAACAGGATCTCGGCGTCGGACCAAGAGGGCTTCGAAAAGGGGTTCGTCATTGCACCACCGTCACGCGCTGGGCGGCCCGGGTGATCGCCGTGTAGAGGTGGTTGGCCCGATGCTCCGGGAAGGCCCGGCTCTCGTCGAAGACGATCACGTCGTCCCACTGCGAGCCTTGGCTCTTGTGGACCGTGAGTGCGTACCCCCAGGTGAACTGATCGAAGCCGCGCAGGGCCTCCCACGGGACTTCCTTCTCCCGGCCTTGGAAGAACTCGTGCCTGACCCTGACCTCGGTCGGCTTGGTCTCGACCGTGTCGTCGGACACCGCATGTAGCGTGACGGCGGTGGCGTCCCGCTCGATCACGCTGCGGACGGTCCAGAGGCCGCCGTTGAGCAGCTTCTTCTCCCGGTTGTTCCGAAGGCAGACGAGCCGGTCGCCGGACTGCGGCCCGGCTGGGTCCATGCCCTTCAGGTGGCGCATCCGGGTGTTGTAGGACTGGCGCGTGCGGTTGATGCCGACGAGCACCTGATCAGCGGTGAGGACATCGGCGGTGTCCACGTCGGCGCGCCGGATCACGCGGCTCGAGCCGTAGGTGCCGAGATCGAGCCGGCCACCTTCCCGGACCGTCATCGACATGGCGATGATCGGGTTGTCGCGAGCCTGCCGATGGACCTCGGTCAGCATCACGTCGGGCTCGCGGGCCGTGAAGAACCCCTCACCCTTGACCGGCGGCAACTGCGCCGGGTCGCCGAGCACCAGCACCTTCGTCCCGAATGACAGGAGGTCGCGGCCGAGTTCCTCCCCGACCATGGAGCACTCGTCGATCACGACGAGCTTCGCGTGGGCCACTTCGCTGGCCGGGTTCAGCTTGAACTTCGGCTCCCAGCCTTCGGTCTCGTCTAACGAATAGATGAGACTATGGAGAGTGCTCGCTCCGGCGCAGCCTTTCCGGCGCAGCACCAGCGCGGCTTTGCCGGTGAAGGCACCGAACAGCACCTTCCCTTTGACGCCGCCGGCGAGTTCGCGGGCCAGCGTGGTCTTCCCCGTGCCAGCGAACCCGGCGAGGTAGAACACCTGCTGGTGCTTGTCTTTCAGCCAATGGCGGACCGCCTTGATTGCGGCGTCCTGCTGGGGCGACCAGGAAGTCATGCGCGCACCCTTTCCCAGAGTGCGACTGCGGCCCAGATCACCACGGCGGCGATGACGCCCCAGATGATAATCTTGGCAAGAAGCATCAGCGGCCAGACCGTCAGCCAAGCCCACGTCATCGCGGACGACCAATCGAAGGTCGGGGCCAGGAAGATCGCGTGCATCAGCGCGCCGATCCCGAAGTAGATCGCGATCCAGAACAGCGCTCTCATGCCCGCCCCCAGTTCTTGCGAGGATCGGCCTCGAGCGCCTCCCGGCTCATGCCCGGGATGATCTCGGCGCAGATGGTCTGGACCGCGAGTTCGTAGAAGGTTTCGAACTCCTGCTTGTCGAAGTCGGTCAGGGACCGGGGCTCCACCAACTCGCCGCCGCCGAGAAGGCGGGTGCGCTGGACGTAGCCGTGATGGATCAGGAGCGCGGTGCAGAGCGCCCGGGAGTCGGGGAAGGCGTCGGTGTTGTCGACGGCGCGCCCCAGAACGCACCAGAGCTTCGCCGACAGCGCCATGTCGCGCTTCGTGTCCGGCTCGGCCCGGAACACGGTCTCGACCGGATAGCGGGCCAGCACCTCGGCGTCGTACGCGCTGACCGGTGCCAGCATACCGGACGCCGTCGTGCGGACGAAGATGGTCGGCTTGTCGGCGCGCTTGGACATCACTCGTCTCCGGCCCCTTCGCGATACGCCTTGCGCGCCGCAGGGGCAGGTCTGCTTGCGAGAGCCGGGGCGACGCACCCCGCTGTGGCCGCCGAGATCGCGTCCTTCAGGTCGCCGTTGAACCGGCTGACCCGGTCCACGCTCTCGCCGATGATGCCGGACTCCACATCCGCGAGCCGGCACGCCACCATGAAGCCGCGCATCCAGCAGAGGAGGTCGGCGATGGCATGGGTGTGGGACTCGGCCCGGTCGAGATCGAGCGTGAGGCGGACAGCCGGCTCCGGCGGCCGCTTGCCTTGCTCCACCTCCGGATCGACCTCGCGGAAGTCGGGGTCGCCCCCGACCCCGTTGATCGCTTCGGCCACCCGGCGCGCGTAGTCGCCGTTGAGGGGCCACGTAGCGTCGGACGTTGGCTCGCCGTACACGCCGACCACGAGGCCGCCGTGCGGGCCGATGCGGGCGTAGAGGCGCTTCACGGCTCAGCCCTCCCCGCGCAGCGTCTTGACGTGGTCGAACAGGCGCTTCCTCCAGGCCTCGCGCTGTGCCTTGGTCGGGGGCGGGTCGAGCGTGTCCTTCCAGTCCGACGACTCGAACCACGCCTTCTTCAGGCGCTCGGGATCGGGCTCGCCGGCGATGAGCCGCTCGAGCCATGCGTCGTACTCGGCGATGGTGGTGGGGACGCCGGGTTCGGCCGCGGACGGCGCCGGTTCCGACTCCTTCGTTGCCCCTACAGGGGGGCTCCCCTCCGTTGCCCCTACAGAGGGGGTGTCGGCCGGCGCCGGTGCCGATGGCTCGCCACCCCGGATCCGGGTCACCATCCGCTGAATCATGCCGCGGATGTCGATGTTGGTGCCGTCGCTCACGCCGAGTTCGGCCCGCATCTCCTTGGACAGGTTGTAGGCGCCGACCACCTTGCCGAGATCGTCGTCGGTGCGGGCGTTCTGCGTCGCCTCATGGAACCACATCCGATAGGCCTCGGTGCTGGCGAAGCTGGCCGGCATCGTGAACGGATCGGTCGAGAAGTCGCTTTCCTGGCCCGCTGGCGGCGTCCGCGGGGCCGGAGGCTGCCGGACACCGGCCGATGCCTGGCGGGCCTGTGCGGGCTTCTGTGCCGGCTTCTCGGCGAAGCGCGCCGCCGCAGCCTCGTGCCAGGCCGCGATCTCCTCGCGCTGTCCCCGGGTGAACCGGTCCATGTCCTCGGCGTAGAGCGCCGCGATCTCCTCGACGTCGGCCGCGGACCGGGCCCCGTCGTACTCCTCGCGGATCTTGACCATCGTTGACGCGGCGTCGAAGCCGTCGTCATCCTGGCCTGCGCCTTCCTGCTGCGGCGGCTCCGCCTGCCGGGGCGGAGGAGGTGCGGACGCCGGGGCGCGGGCCTCGTCTGGGGGGCTCTGTTCCGGATTCGGTCGAGCCCCGGCGTCCTGCGCCACGCCTTGGGAAGGCGCAGCGGTCTCGATGGTCTGGTGGTCGATCACGGCCGGCGCCGGCGGGCGCGGTGCGGGCGGCGCGACTTGCGGCGGAGGCGGAGGAGTCACGT
>DATLFZ010000491.1:0-2793 GCA_035540795.1 Beijerinckiaceae bacterium
CGCTCTACGTCTCCGGCGCCGCCGTGCTCGTGTTCGAGCGCCTCCTCCTCTCTCTCGCCACCAACGCCCTGACCCGGGCCGGGCGCTTCGACCGCCGCACGGCGATCGTCGGCGGCGGCGAATCGGCGGAGGCGGTGATCCGCGCCCTCGAGGCGCAGCCTGACAACGGCATCCGCATCGTCGGCGTGTTCGACGACCGCACCGACGAGCGCTCCCCCGACCTCGTCGCCGGCCACCCCAAGCTGGGCACCGTCGACGACCTCGTCGCCTACGCCCGCCGCACCAAGCTCGACCTCGTCATCTTCACCCTGCCGATCTCGGCCGAGAGCCGCATCCTGCAGATGCTGTCGAAGCTGTGGGTGCTGCCGATCGACATCCGGCTCTCGGCCCATGCGAGCCGGCTGCGCCTGCGCCCGCGCAGCTACTCCTATCTCGGCGCCGTGCCGGTCCTCGACGTCTTCGACAAGCCGATCGCCGACTGGGACCTCGTCCTCAAGTGGCTGTTCGACAGGATCGTCGGCTCCCTCCTCCTGCTCCTCCTGTCGCCCGTCCTGATCGCGACCGCGATCGCGGTGAAGCTCGATTCCCGCGGGCCGGTCCTGTTCCGGCAGAAGCGCTACGGCTTCAACAACGAGCTGATCGAGGTGTTCAAGTTCCGGTCCATGCACGTGGACCAGTGCGATTCCACCGCGTCCAGGCTCGTCACCAAGGGCGACCCCCGGGTGACCCGGGTCGGGCGCTTCATCCGCAAGACCTCCCTCGACGAGCTGCCGCAGCTGTTCAACGTGGTGTTCAAGGGCAACCTGTCCCTGGTCGGCCCGCGCCCGCACGCGCTGCACGCCAAGGCCGAGAACCGCCTCTACGACCAGGTCGTCGACGGCTATTTCGCCCGCCACAAGATGAAGCCGGGCATCACCGGCTGGGCACAGGTCAACGGCTGGCGCGGCGAGACCGACACGCAGGAGAAGATCCAGCGGCGCGTCGAGTTCGACCTCTACTACATCGAGAACTGGTCGGCCTTCTTCGACCTGTACATCCTGGCGCTGACTCCCTTCGCGCTCCTGAAGACCGAGAACGCCTACTGAGGAGGGCGCATGCCCCAGGGTCCCGGAGCCGCGGTTCTCGAGCGCCCGCCCGCCTCCTTCGGGGCGATCCCGGTGCTGCCGCTCCTCACGGGGCTCGGGCACGGGCTGCTCGCCCTGTTCGTGTTCTTCATCTGCTTCACCTTCCTGCGCCCGTCCCCTTACGACTTCGTCGCCCTGCCGACGGTCGCCCTGTGGCTCTGCCTCGGCATCCGGCTCTACCGCGGCGCCCTGCCGGGGGTCGGCCTCCTCGTCGCCTATCACCTCGCGCTGCTCGTCGCCCTCCTGCCCCATCTCGGCGAGGCGCTGCCGCTCGAATGGACCCTGCAGGCCTTCTACCTGATGGTGACGGCGGTCTTCTTCGCGATGCTGTTCTCCGACGACACGGAGCGGCGCGTGACCCTCGCCCTGAACGCCTACGTGGCGAGCTGCCTGTTCGCCGCCGGCGCCGGCATCGCGAGCTACTTCGACCTGTTCGGGGGCGTCCTGTTCAAGATGGACGGCCGCGCGGCGGGGGTGTTCGAGGACCCGAACGTGCTCGGCTCGTTCCTCGTGCCGGGCGCGCTCTATCTCGCCCACGGCCTCGTGCTGGGCCATTCCCGCCGAAGGCTCCTCGCCGCCGGCGCTCTCGCGCTGATCATGGCGGCGATCTTCCTGTCCTTCTCCCGCGGTTCCTGGGCCGCGGCGGCGGTCGCCTTCCCGACCATGATCGCCCTCGCCTGGCGCACGAGCGGGCCGGCGGTGCGCCGCCGCATCGTCGCGCTCGGCGCCCTCGCCGCCCTCGGCGGGGTTCTCCTCCTCGGCGCCCTGCTGTCCGTGGAGGGCGTCGCCGAGCGGTTCGAGAACCGGGCCCAGCTGACCCACAGCTACGACGAGGGCGTCACCGGCCGGTTCGGCAACCAGATGCGCTCCGTCCCGATGCTGATCGAGGAGCCGCTCGGGTTCGGCCCGCTGCGCTTCCGGCGCCATTTCGGGCTCGAGCCGCACAATTCCTACATCGGCGCCTTCGCCAACGGCGGCTGGCTCGGCGGCTTCGCCTTCCTGGCGCTCGTCGCCGCGACGACCTTCGTCGGCTTCCGCCTGTGCCTGACGCCCTCCCCCTACCGGCACCTCGCCCAGATGGCGTGGCCGGGTCTGTTCATCTTCTTCCTGCAGGCGGTGCAGATCGACGTGGACAAGTGGCGCCACGTCTACCTGCTGCTCGGCATCGTCTGGGGCCTCGAGGCGGCCCGCCTGCGCTGGCGCGCCGCGCAGGCCCGGGCCGGATAGCGGCGGCTCAGCCGCCGGCGATGCCCTCGATCACCACACCGGTGCCCTCGCATTTCGGGCAGGGCGCGCCAGCGACCTTGCCGCTGCCGCCGCATTTGGGGCAGACGTTCTCGCCGGTGCCGGGGGTGCCCGGCCGCGCGTCGTCGCCCGGGCTCGGACGGGCACCCCCGGCACCGGCGAGAACGTCTGCCCCAAATGCGGCGGCAGCGGCAAGGTCGCTGGCGCGCCCTGCCCGAAATGCGAGGGCACCGGGGTGGTGATCGAGGGCACCGCCGGCGGCTGAGCCGCCGCTATCAGGCCCCCGCCTGCGCGGCGCGCCAGCGCAGGCGCGCCGCCTCGAGGCCCCAGACGATGCCGAGCAGCAGGTAGACGTGGCGCCACTTGTCCACGTCGATCTGCACCGCCTGCAGGAAAAAGATGAACAGCCCCGGCCACGCCATCT
>DATLFZ010000492.1:0-2246 GCA_035540795.1 Beijerinckiaceae bacterium
GGAGATGTTCTCGTATCTCGCGCAGGCGCTCACGCCCTTCAACCTGGGGCTCGCGCTGGCGGGCGTCGTCGTCGGCACGATCATCGGCGCGCTGCCCGGGCTCTCGGCCACCATGGCGGTGGCGGTGCTCGTGCCGTTCACCTTCGGCATGAACCCGGCCTCCGGCCTCATCACGCTCGGGGCGATCTACACCGGCGCGATCTACGGCGGCGCCTATTCGGCGATCCTCGTCAACACGCCCGGCACCCCGTCCGCCATCGCCACCACCTTCGACGGCTTCCCCATGGCCCGGCGCGGCGACGGCAACCTCGCCGTGACGCTCGCGACCCTCGGCTCCGTCGTCGGCGGCGTGATCGGCGCGCTGTTCCTGCTCTTCCTGTCGCCGCCGCTCTCGGGCGTGGCGCTCGCCTTCGGCCCGCCCGAGTATTTTTGGCTCGCCGTCCTCGGGCTGACCCTGATCTCGGCGCTCTCAGTCGGCAACCTGCTGAAGGGGCTGATCGGCGCCTGTTTCGGCCTGTTCCTCGCCACGATGGGCCAGGCGGTGGTCGGCGGCGACACCCGCTTCACCTTCGACAGCCCGCTCCTGCTCGGCGGCATCAACGTGATCGCGGCCCTGATCGGGCTCTATTGCGTGCCGGTCATCATCGACCTCGTGGCGACCCCCGATCCGCATCTGCGGGTCAAGCCGCAGGCCGGCGGCTACCGCCTCGGCGAGGCGGTCGCCCTGTGCCGGCGCGGCTGGTTCAACCTGATGCGCGGCTCGACCATCGGCACCCTCGTCGGCATCCTGCCGGGCGCCGGCGGCTCGATCGCGAGCCTCGTCGCCTATTCGGAGGCGCGGCGCAGCTCCAAGACGCCCGAGCGCTTCGGCCAGGGCGAGCCCGACGGCATCCTGGCCACCGAGAGCGCCAACAACGCCACCGTCGGCGGCGGCTTCATCCCGACGCTCGTGCTCGGCATCCCCGGCACGCCCCCCGACGCGGTCATCCTCGGCGCGCTCCTCGTCCAGGGCATCCGCACGGGACCCGGCCTGTTCACCGGCCAGGGCGACATCGTCTACACCTTCATCTTCGGGCTCCTGATCGCGACCCTCCTGATGCTGCCGGCGGGGCTGCTGATCGGGCGCTACGCCTACCAGGCGATCGTGGCGGTGCCGAAGGCGGTGCTGGTGCCGAGCGTCGCCTTCCTGACGGTCATCGGCAGCTTCGCCATCCACAACAACGCCGACGACGTGGTGATCATGTTCGCCCTCGGCGTGCTCGGCTGGATCCTCAACCGCTTCGGCTACTCGCCCTCGCCGATCGTGCTCGGCGTCATCCTCGGACCGATCGCCGAACAGGGCTTCGTCCAGGCCTGGCTGATCGGCTCGGCCCAGAACGACCTCTTCGGCATGTTCTTCCTGCGCCCGATCAGCGGCGCCATCGCGCTGCTCGCCATCGCCGGGATCGTCTGGCCGCTCTTCGCGGACTGGCGCCGCAGGCGGCGCCCCGCCGAGCCGGCGCTCGGGACCGGCACGCCGAACGTGGAGCCGGCCGCACCGCAGGTCACGCCCGCCGTGACGGGCGGGCCGGTGACGCGGTCGGTGGCGTCGCGCGACCTCGGCGGCGTCGCCATCGCCGGGCTCTTCATCCTGCTCGGCCTGTGGATGGAATGGGAGAGCGTCGGCATGTCGGCGCTCGGCTCGGTCTTCCCGCGCACCATCGCCACGGCGATGATCGTCTGCGCCATCGCGCTGATCGTGCGCCAGCTCCTGCGGCCGCGGGTCCGCGAGGTCCCGGTCGGCGAATCGACGCCGCGGCGGGTGGCGCTCATCGCCGTGATGGCCGTCTGGGTGCTGCTCCTGCCGATCGTCGGCTTCTTCGCGACGAGCTTCGCCGCCTTCCTGATCCTGCTCGCGGTGGCGAACTACGACGGCTGGACCCCGCGCCGGACCCTCGGCTACGGCCTCACCGCCATCGGGGTGATCGCGCTCTTCTACGTAATCTTCGTGCGGCTCCTGCTCGTGCCGGCCCCGCGCGGCTGGCTGATCTGACGCGATCCGCGGGTCGCCGCTTCGCGGCGCCCGAGGATGACGTGCGTGGAGGGCCCCCCCTTCACGCGATCAGCGACTGCGCCCCGTCGATGAACACTTCGGTCCCGGTGATGTGGCGCGAGCGCTCGCTGACGAGGAACAGGACCAGCTCGGCGCAGTCCTGCGCCGAGCTGGTCCTGTTCCTCGTCAGCGAGCGCTCGCGCCACATCACCGG
>DATLFZ010000493.1:0-3207 GCA_035540795.1 Beijerinckiaceae bacterium
GCGTTGGCGCCGCGCCCGTGCTCGGCCAGGACTTTTACGTCGAACACGGCGATGCTGCCGACCACGAAGGCGGCCCCGAGCACGTGGAGCACGTTCGAGACCGTGTAGACCCAGGCCGAATGGCGCGCGAGGTGCCCGAGCCACGAGGCCTCGAGCCCGGCCAGGAGGTCGACGTACATCAGCGCAGTTCGAAGGTCTTGCCGCCGACCCTGATGCGCTCCGCCCTGAGCTCGTTCTCGACCTTGGTCGAGACGTAGCCTTCGAGGGTGACGGGCGTGCCGACCTTCAGCATGTCCTGGGCGAGGCCGCGGGCGGTCATGCGGAAGGGCGGCGCCAGCACCGCCTCCCACGGCTTGCCCTGGTGGAGCACGACGAGGTGCACGTGCGGGTTCGTCCAGTCGAGCTTCTGCACCGGGCTCGTGATGGTGACGGTCTTGCTCGCGTCGTAGCTGCCCCAGCCGTGATGCCCGAGCGCGGCGCCCGCGAGGGCGACCGCCCCGACGAGGCTCGATCCGAACAGCAGCTTGCGCATGGGCTCCTCCGTTCCGGCGCCCGAATCTCCGCCCCCGGCACGGCGCGGTCAACCCGTCGAGGCGCGGCCCGTCCCGCTCTCGCGGGGACGTGATGCCCCGCAACGAAGCCGGCGAGCGCTTCGGCACTCACGCGGCCGTGCCGCCCTGGTCCTGGCGCTGCGACGGCGCGTGGCCGAAAAACGCCGCCGACAGGCCGGTGGTCACGGCGATGAGCCGGCGCTGCAGGTCGTCCAAATATTCGTGCAGCCCGCCCGCGAGGACCTCCTCGATGGTGAGCGCCCCGAGGCTCTCGCGCAGGCTCTCGATCTCGGCGAGGGCCTCGGCCCCGCCGAGGGACCAGCGCGAGCGCAGGGCCGACAGGAGGTGCTCGCTTTCGCCGATGCAGAGCGCGACCGAACGGGGAAAGCGGCGGTCGAGCAGGAGGAAACCCGCCACCTTCGCCGGCGTGATCGCCCCCGACTCGATGCGCCGGAAGGCGTGGTAGCCCGCGGCCGAGCGCAACAGCGCGTTCCACTGGCCGACGTCGAGGGCGGAGCCCACGTCCTCGGCCCTCGGCAGGAGCAGGTGGTACTTGATGTCGAGGAGGCGGGTCGTCTGGTCGGCGCGCTCGATGTAGCGGCCGAGCCAGTAGAAGTGCCAGCCCTGGTCCCGGTAGAAGGTGCCCTCGGTCACGCCCGTATGCGTCTGGCAGGCCTCCCTGATCCGCCCGAGCAGGCGGGTCAGCTCGCTCGCGGCGAGCGCCGTGTCGTCGAGGCCGGCGACCCAGTTGTGGAGGACGTTGAGCTGCGCCCACATCTCCCGGGAGGTCTGCGGCCGCAGGGCCTTGGCGTTGGCCCGGGCGCTGGCGATGGTGCTCACGATCGAGGTCGGGTTGTCCCGGTCGATGACGTAGAAGCGCAGCACCGCGTCGCCGCTCGGGTCCCCGTGCCGCTCCCGGAAACGCCGCTCGTCGGCGTTGAGCTGGAGGACGGGCATCCAGTCGCGCCCGCCGCGCACGTCCCGCGAGAAGGTGGCGTTGACGTCGAGGATGCGGGCGAGGTTCTCCGCCCGCTCCACGTAGCGGGCGAGCCAGAAGAGGTTCTCCGCGTCGCGGGCGAGCAGGATGTCACTCAAGGATCCACGTGTCCTTCGAGCCGCCCCCTTGCGAGGAGTTGACGACGAGCGAGCCCTTGCGCAGGGCGACGCGGGTGAGCCCGCCCGGGAGGACCCAGGTCGAGGAGCCGGTGATGGCGAAGGGCCGCAGGTCCACGTGTCGCGGCTCGACGGCGCCGTCGGCCAGCGTCGGCGAGACCGAGAGCGAGATGCAGGGCTGGCTGATGTAGTTCGCCGGATCGGCGAGGAGCTTCGCCCGGCAGGCCTCGAGCTCGGCCTTGCTCGCCCGCGGCCCGATGGTGATGCCGTAGCCCCCCGCCTCGCCGACCGGCTTCACCACGAGTTCGCCGAGGTGCTCGAGGGTGTAGCGCAGGGCCTCCGGCTCCCGGCAGATATGCGTCTCGACGTTCGGCAGGACCGGGTCCTCGCCGAGATAGTAGCGGATCGCCCGGGGCAGGTAGGCGTAGACGGCCTTGTCGTCGGCGATGCCGGTGCCGACCGCGTTGGCGAGCGCCACGTTCCCCGCCCGGTAGGCCCGCATCAGCCCGGGGACGCCGAGCAGGCTGTCGGGCCGGAAGGCCTCCGGATCGAGGAAGTCGTCGTCGATGCGCCGGTAGATCGCCCGCACGGGCGTGAGGCGGCCGGTGGTGCGGGCGTAGACCCGGTCGTCCTCGACCACGAGATCGCTGCCCATGACGAGGGGGATGCCCATCTCGCGGGCGAGGAACACGTGCTCGAAATAAGCCGAGTTGTACGGCCCCGGCGAGAGCAGCACCGCCTCGCAGCCGCCGTCGCCGTCGCAGGGCGCGACCTCGCGCAGGGCCGCGACGAGGCGGATGCCGTACTCGTCGATGGAGCGCAGGCCGATCCCGTCGAGGAGGTCGGGAAACGCGCGCAGCATCAGGTGGCGGTTCTCGACCACGTAGCTGACGCCGGAGGGCGTGCGGGCGTTGTCCTCGAGCACCATGAGGGTGCCGGCATCGTCGCGCACGATGTCCGTGCCGCAGACGTTGACGTAGGTGCCGTAGGGCAGGTCGACCCCCTGCATGGCCTTGCGGTAATGCGGGTTCCCGAGAAGGAGGTCGGCGGGGATGATCCCGTCCCGGATGATCTTCTGGTCGTGGTAGACGTCGTGGATCAGGAGGTTGAGCGTGGTGACCCGCTGGATCACCCCGCGCTCGATGTGGCGCCATTCCTCGCCCGAGATCACCCGGGGGATCGCGTCGAACGGCAGGACGCGGTCGATGGCGTCCTTGTCCGAGTAGACGGTGAAGGTGATGCCGAGGTCGTGCAGCTCGGCCTGCGCGCGCTCGGCCCGCTCCTTGAGGTCGGCGATGTCGAGGGAGCCGAGCCGGTCGCGGATCGGCCCGGTCCCATCCGGGCGCGTCATCTCGCAATAGAAGCCGCCCGGGTCGTAGCCGCTCAGGACCGCGTCGCCCATCGGCTCTCCTGTCGCTCCGTGGCCGGCGATGCAGGCCCCGTGCCAGGGACCGCGCGCGCGCCGCCGCTTCTCGTTCAACCCCCCTCGCCGCCCCTGGTTCGGCCGCTGCCCGAAAGCTATGCACGAACGGCCCCGCTGCGC
>DATLFZ010000494.1:0-3001 GCA_035540795.1 Beijerinckiaceae bacterium
ACGATCAGGAGGACGATTTCTCCACGCGCAACCTGACGGAGATCGCGAACACCGCCTCCGCTTCCGCCAACACGCTATCCATGCTCCTGGCGGCCGTGGCCGCCGTCTCCCTGCTGGTCGGCGGCATCGGCATCATGAACATCATGCTCGTCTCGGTGACCGAGCGCACCCGGGAGATCGGCCTGCGCCTCGCGGTTGGCGCCCGCCCGCGGGACATCCGCGGCCAGTTCCTGATCGAGGCGACCACGCTCGCCACGCTGGGCGGCGCCGTCGGCGTGGCGCTCGGCATGGGCGCCGCCTGGGCCATCGCGCAGGCGGCCGGCTGGCCGTCGCTCGTCTCGCCGCCGGCGGTCGCCGTGGCGGTGCTGTTCTCGGCGCTGGTCGGGATCTTCTTCGGCTTCTACCCGGCCCAGCGCGCCGCCCGCCTCGACCCGATCGAGGCCCTGCGGCGGGAGTAGGTCGCGGCCCGCCGGCTCACGCCGGGGCCGGGCAACGCACGTAGGTGCGCGAGCCCCGCTCGCTCGTCCAGGTGAGGGTGTCGCCGGACACGTCGAGGCTCACGTTCGAGGTCCAGCGCCGCTTGGAGCCGGAACAGGTCGCCGTGAAGTGCCAGGAATTGGCGACCCGCCGCGAGTCCCTGAAGGCGCAGGAGACCGGGCCCGCCCAGGCGCCCTGGTGGTTGATCACCGCCGGCAGGAGCCGGGTCCGGTTCGAGCGGGGCGAGCAGGCGCTCGCCTGCGGCGCCCACAGCCCGACGAAGTTCGCACTCTCGACAAGCGCCGGATCGAACAGGGCGGCCTCGGTCGCCTCGTCCCAGGTGTCGTCGTCGGGGAGCCGGTGGGCGGCCTTGAAGCGCCGCAGCGCCTGCCGGGATTCGGGGCCCCAGACTCCGGTAGCCTCGCCGCGGAAATGGCCGAGGATCGACAGGCGGCGCTGGATCTCGCGCCCATGCTCCGGATCGGACGGATCGCGCCGGAGCCTCGTCTCCGCCGCCGCCGGCGAAGCGACGGGCTGGGGCGCGTCCTTGAACAGCACGTCGAGGACCGTAGCGATCTCGGTCTGGGCGGGGGGCCGGTCGGGCCTGCGCTCCGGCTCGGGCGTGCGCTCGGCTGTCGCCGGGCTCGGGAGGGCGGCGCCCGCCGCGGGCGGGCCCGCCTCGCCGGAGCCCCCGGCGCCCTGCCGCAGAAGCACGCCGCCGCAGACGAGGGCGAGGGCCGCCGCGACGCCGAAGGCGCGGGTGCGGCCGGAGAGGGCGAGCGTCGTCACGGCCGGCCTCCCGGATCAGCGGGCTCGAGCGGCACCGTGAGGCGCACCGTGAGGCCGGCGGGAGAATAGTCCCGCTCGAGAACCGCATCGAGCTGACGGGCGATCCGCGCCAGGAGCACCGAGCCGAACCCCTCCCCTTCCGGCGGCGCGACGGACGGCACGTCCGATTCGCGCCATTCCACGGTGAAGGCGATTCTGCCACAGCGCTCGACCGTGTTCCAGGTCACCGCGAGCCGGCCGCCCGGCGCGGCGAGCGCCCCGTACTTGACGGCGTTGGTCGCGAGCTCGTGGACGATCATTCCGACCGGCACCGCGACCGCCGCTGGCAGCGGGAGGTCCTCCCCGCACAGGGTGACCCGGTCCTCGCCGGCATCGGCGTAGGGCCTGAGCTCCTTCTCGACGAGGGCGGCGAACGAGGCCGCCGCCGCGGCGCCGCCGGAGAGGAGGTCGTGGGTTTCGGACAGGGACCGGATCCGCTGCAGCAGGGCCTGGTGGAATTCCTCGACCGAATTCGTGCCCCGGGCCGTCGCCCCGATCACCGCCTGGACCGTGGCGAGGTTGTTCTTGACCCGGTGCTGCAGTTCCCGGTTGAGGAGGTTCAGCCGGTCGCGGCCGTCCTCGATCTCCCGGGCGGCGGCCCGCAGCGCCGCGGCGACCTCGTTGACCTGCGTCACCGGGGTCTCGATGGCGGGCACCGGGCGGCCGCCGCCGAGCCGGACGGCGCCGTCGCGGAGTTCCCGCATCGCCCCGGTGATGCGGCGACCGAAGGTCCAGGCGAGGACCGGGGACAGGAGCCCCAGGGCGAGCCCGACGCCGAGGAGCTGAAGCAAAAAACGCCGCAGCGGCGCCTGCAGCGTCTCCTCCGTCGTGGCGACGACCACGGTCCAATCGGCCCCCGACAGGCGGGCGTGATGGGCGACGACCGGCTCCCCGTCCGGGATCGAGGCCCGGAACGGGCCCGCCGGCGCCGACGCCGCCGCGGCGAGGGCGGGCAGCGCCCGCCCGACCGCGACCTCCTCGGGGCGGCTCGACGCGATCACCCGGCCGGCGCCGTCGAGGACCAGCGTCAGGGTCCCCGCCCCGCTCTCCGGCGCCATCGCCTGCAGGATGCGCTCCGGGCGGAAGGCGAGCGTCAGAAGGAAGGCGACGGCGCCGGTCCCGGGGCGCAGCACCGGCGCGGTGATGGCGATCAGCGGCCCGCCGGCGACGGGATCCTCGAACAGGTTGCTGGCGACCGGCCGCCGGCGTTCGAGCACCAGCGCGTCCTCGTCGCGCCGGGCGGCGGGCAGCGCCGTGCCGGGCGGCGTGCCCGTATGCACGATCGGGCTTCCGTCCGGCCGGCGCAGCACCACCAGGATGTCGAGGGCGCGGGCGAGCTCCCGCGCGGCGCGGTCGATCGCGGAAAGGTCGTCGCTCTGCATCGGCGGCGAATAGCCGGCGAGCTCGGTCATGGCGCTCTGGACGGCGAGGTCCCGCTCGACGGCGGCGGCGATCTTGTGGAGCCGCTCGGCCCCCTGCCGCTCGAGACGCAGCCGTTCGGCCCCGCCGTATTGCCACAGGAGCCAGCCGACGAAGGCGAGGATGGGGACCGCGAGGAGGACGCAGAGGGCGCCGAGGTGCCACTCGATCGAGCGGGCGACCGGGCGCGCCGCATCGACCCACGCCCGCTCGACGGGCACGGGCACCGCCGGCACCGCGACCTCAGCTGCCATCGCACTCCCTTACGGTCAGGCTT
>DATLFZ010000495.1:0-10052 GCA_035540795.1 Beijerinckiaceae bacterium
GCCCGGGGCGTGCCCGAGATCCTGGCGAACAGCCTCGCCGCCCTGCCGACCCTTCTCGCCGCCCCCGACATCGTCCACATCGCGCAGGCGGGCGGGCGGCCGATCGCGGAGATCGCGGCGACGCATTTCGCCGTGGGCGAGGCCTTCCGCCTCGCCGCGATCACGGCGGCGGCCCGGGACGTGCCCGCGGCGGACTACTACGACCGGCTCGCGCTCGGGCGCGCCATCGACGGCATCGCCGGGGCGCATCGCTCCCTCACCGCCGCCATGGCGAGCGACGGCGAGGCGGGCCACGCGGCGGTGGCGCGCTGGAGCGAGGCGCGGGGGGCCGAAGTCGCCCGCATCCGCAGCGCCGTCGACGGCATCGTCGCCTCGGGCCTGACCCTGTCCAAGCTCACGGTGGCGGCGAGCCTCCTCGGCGACCTCGCCCGCGGCTGAGCGTGGGCTCCGGGAGGCTCCTGCCGCGCCGGTCGCCGGCGCCCGCCGCGCGGACGGTGCCCCGGCGGGCGATCGTCGGCTGGGTCCTGTTCGACTGGGCCTGCCAGCCCTGGTTCACGCTGGTCACCACCTTCGTCTTCGCGCCCTATTTCGCCGCGGCTTTGGCGCCCGATCCGGTGACCGGGCAGGCCTGGTGGGGCTACGCCACCGCCGCCGCCGGCCTCGCGCTTGGAATCCTCTCGCCCGTCCTCGGCAGCATCGCCGATGCGGGCGGGCGCAAGAAGCCGTGGATCGCCGCCGCCGGCCTCGTGCTGGTCCTCTGCGCGAGCGCGCTGTGGTTCGCCGCGCCGGCGGTGCCGGCGGCGATCCCGCTCGCGCTCGTCGCCTTCGCGATCGGCACGGTCGCCGCGGAGGTGGCGGCGGTGTTCAACAACGCCATGATGCTGCGCCTCGTGCCGCCCACCGGCCTCGGCCGGCTCTCCGGGACCGGCTGGGCCGTCGGCTACGCCGGGGGCCTCGTCTCGCTCGTCGTCGTGCTCGGCTTCCTGGCCGGCAGCCCTGCGACCGGGCGAACGTACCTCGGCCTCGAACCCCTGTTCGGGCTCGATCCCGCCGCCCGGGAGGGCGACCGCATCGTCGGCCCGCTCACGGCGGCGTGGTTCCTGGTCTTCGTCCTGCCGCTCTTCCTCTTCACGCCCGACGCGCCGAGCGCCGGCCGGCCCTGGCGCGAGGCGGTCGCGAACGGCCTTTCCCGTCTGCGCGCCACCGTCGCCGAGGCGCGGCGCGACCTCACCGTGGTGCGCTTCCTCCTCGCCAACATGATCTACCAGGACGGGCTCGTGGCGCTGTTCGCCTTCGGCGGCATCTACGCCGCCGGCGTGTTCGGCTGGGGCCCGCTCCAGCTCGGCCTTTTTGGGATCGCGCTCACCGTCACGGGCACGATCGGCGCCCTCGTCGGCGGCCGCCTCGACGACAGGCTCGGGCCGAAGGCGGTGATCTCGGGCGCGCTTTTCGTCCTGATCCTCGTCTGCGTGGCCATCCTGTCGCTGGGGCGCGAGCACGTCCTGTTCGTGGTCCCGGCCGGGCCGCCGACCGGAGGGCCCTTTCCGACCCTCCCTGAAAAGGTCTTCTTCGGCCTCGGCATGGCGATCGGCGCGGTCGCGGGTCCCCTCCAGGCCGCCTCCCGCAGCCTGTTGGGCCGTCTCGTCCGGGCCGAGGACGCCGGCCGCTATTTCGGCCTCCTGTCCCTGTCGGGTAAGCTGACCTCCTTCCTCGCCCCTCTCACCGTCGCCCTCGCCACCGACCTCGCCCGCACGCAAGCCGCCGGGCCGGCGGTCCTCATCGCCTTCTTCACAATCGGCGGCTGGGTGCTGTCGGGAGTGGCGGTGCGCCGGTGAGGTGAAGCGCCGACGCCTTCTCGGCCGCCCCGCCCGATCCGACGAGGCGCTCCCCTCCCCCCTGCGGGGAGGGGAGCGTGGCCGGGAGGGGGCGCGTGCCTCTGCCCGTCGGAACGCGCCGAAGCCGCTACCGCCCCTTCGTCAGGCCGCCCATGCGGCAGACGATGTGCCATTCGGCCTCCGTCACCGGCTGGACGGAGAGGCGGGAGTTCTTCACCAGAACCATGTCCTCGAGCCCGGGCTCGGCTTTGATGGCGTCGAGGGTCACCGGATTCGGCATCGCCGCGACGGCGCGGACGTCCACCATGCCGAACCTGCCGGTCTCGTCGGTGGGATCCGGGTAGTAGGGGCGGGTCACCTCGACCACGCCCATCACCGCCTTGCCCTCGTTCGAGTGATAGAAGAAGCCGCGATCGCCCACCTTCATGGCCTGCAGGTTGTTCTTGGCCTGGTGGTTGCGCACCCCGTTCCAGGAGGTGCCCTTCTTCCCCGCCGCGACCTGCTGGTCCCAGGACCAGCTCGACGGCTCGGACTTCAACAGCCAGTACATGTCAGTGCTCCGCCTTGAGCGGCCGGCTCAGGAGGGCCGCGATCGCCTCGTCCACCGTCGCCCGGCCGGCGACCACCGCCGCGACCGCCTCCGCGATCGGCATGTCGACCCCCGCCGCCCGGGCGAGCTCGACCAGGACCGGCGCGGTCGAGGCCCCCTCGACGAGCCTGCCCTGCGCCGCCTCCTCGACCGGCGCGCCGGCCCCGAGCCGCTCCCCGAAGGCGAAGTTGCGCGAGTGCGCCGAGCCGCAGGTGAGCACGAGGTCCCCTAGGCCCGACAGGCCCATCAGGGTCTCGGCCCGGCCGCCGTGGGCGGCGGCGAAGCGCAGGAGTTCGGCGAAGCCGCGGGCGGTCAGCGCCGCCTTGGCGCTCTCGCCGAGCCCGCGGCCGACCACCGCGCCGCAGGCGATGGCGAGCACGTTCTTGGCCGCCCCGCCGATCTCGACGCCGCGCACGTCCGTGCCGTGGTAGAGGCGCAGGCTCGGGCCGGACAGGGCCGCCGCCAGTGCCGCCGCGAGCTCCCCGTCGGCGCAGGCGAGCGTCACCGCTGTCGGCAGGCCGCGGGCGACGTCGTCGGCGAAGCTCGGCCCCGACAGGACCGCGACCGGCGCCCCGGGGCGGACCTCCGCCGCCGCCTCGCTGAGGAAGCGCCCGGTGCCGCGCTCGATCCCCTTGGCGCAGATCACCAGCGGCGCGTCGCCGAGATGCGGCGCGAGCGCCTGCGCCACCGCGCGGACCGTCTGGGCCGGGACGACCAGCAGCACCGCGGCGCAGCCGGCGAGGCCGGCGGCGTCGCCGGTCGGGCGCACCCTCTCGTGCAGGCGCACCCCGGGCAGGTAGCGGGCGTTTTCGCGCGTGCGCGCCAGCGCCTCGGCGGCGACCGGATCCCGCAGCCACAGCACGACGTCGCGGCCGGCGAGGGCGGCGGCGTTGGCGAGCGCCGTGCCCCAGGCGCCCCCGCCGGCGACGCCGATCATCAGGCGGGCTCCGGATGGCGCGCCGCAAGGGCCTCGCGAGTCATGGCGTAGACCACGTGGCGGCGCAGCGGATGGCCCTCGGGCGCGGAGGGGTGGTCGAAATCGGCGGCCGCGTCGCGCGCCATGCCGAGCTTCTCCATCACCCGGAGCGAGGCCCCGTTGTCCGGTACCGCGTAGGCCAGGATCTCGGGCGGGTTCAGGCGCGAAAAGGCGTCCCGCGCCGCCGCGACCGCCGCCTCGGTGGCGTAGCCGCGGCCCCAGGCGGTGGCGTCGAGGCGCCAGGCGATCTCGAGGCCGCGCCGCAGCGGCACGTTTTCGGGGATCGGCCACAGGCCGACGAAGCCGACGAAGGAGGCCTCCCCCGGCACTTCGACCGCCCAGGGGCCGATATCGGCCTCCTCGAACTGCGCCATCAGCCAGCGGGCGGAGGTGTCGCTCGCCTGGGCGTCGAGGGTCTTGCCGAAGAACCTCCGCACCAGCGGGTCGGCGTTGAGGCGCCTGAAGGGGACGAGGTCGTCCTCGCGCCAGCGGCGCAGGAGGAGGCGCTCCGTGCGGATCGCCTGCGGACAGGTCCTCACGGCGCTCCTCCGAGCTGATCGAGAGGCCAGCGGGCGCGGGCCGGCGTCGACAGGCCGTCGATCATGCCGAGGCGCAGGCGCTCGAGCCCGGCCCAGGCGATGATCGCCCCGTTGTCGCCGCACAGCGGCAGCGGCGGCGCGACGAGGTGCAGGCCCGATCCGGCGGCGAGGCGCTGCAGGGCGCGGCGGATGACCCCGTTGGCGGCGACGCCTCCCGCGGCCACGAGGGCGGTCGGACGCCCGGCGATCTCGCGGAAGGCGCGCAGGCCGACCCGGGTGCGGTCGACCACGACGTCGACCACCGCCGCCTGGAAGCTCGCGCACAGGTCGGCGACGTCCGAGGTCGTGAGGGGGGCGATCCGCTCCGCCTCGAGCCGCAAAGCCGTCTTCAGCCCGGAGAGCGAAAAGTCCGGCTCGGCGCGGCCGAGGAGCGGGCGGGGCAGGGCAAAACGCTCCGGGTTGCCGCGGGCCGCCTCGCGTTCGACCTCCGGGCCTCCCGGATAGGGCAGGCCCAGGAGCTTCGCGACCTTGTCGAAGGCCTCGCCGATGGCGTCGTCGATGGTGCCGCCGAGGCGGACGTAATCGCCGACGCCGCGCACCGCGAGAAGCTGCGTGTGCCCGCCCGAGACGAGGAGGAGCAGGTATGGAAAGGGGATGCCGTCGGTCAGCCGCGGCGTGAGGGCGTGGGCCTCGAGGTGGTTCACCGCGACGAGGGGCTTGCCCGTGACGAGGGCGAGCGCCTTGGCGGTCGTCAGCCCGACGAGGACGCCGCCGATGAGACCCGGCCCGGCGGCGGCGGCGACCCCGTCGAGGTCGTCGAAGCCGAGCCCGGCCGCGTCGAGGGCGCGGGCGATCAGCCGGTCGAGCACCTCCACATGGGCGCGGGCGGCGATCTCCGGCACGACGCCGCCATAGGCCGCGTGCTCGGCGATCTGGCTCAGGACCTCGTTCGCGAGGATCTCGCCGCGTCCGTCGGTGGCGAGGCCGACCACGGCGGCGGCGGTCTCGTCGCAGGTGGTTTCGATGCCGAGGACGCGCATGGGCCTTGCCGGGCGCCGGCTTCCCGCCGGCCGGGGCGCCACCCTATAGTCCGGGCCGCGCCGGAAACAACGTGGACCGGGGAGAGATGGACAAGTTCGTCATCGGCACGCGGGCGAGCCCCCTCGCCCTCGCCCAGGCGCACGAGGCGCAGGGGCGGCTCGGCCTCGCCCTCGGCTGGGAGGCGGAGCGCCTGCCGCTGTCGCCGATGAAGACCACCGGCGACGTCATCCAGGACCGGCCCCTGTCGGAGGCCGGCGGCAAGGGCCTGTTCACGAAGGAGCTCGACATCGCCCTCGCGGACGGCGCCATCGACCTCGCCGTGCACTCGGCCAAGGACCTGCCGACCGCCCTGCCCGAGGGGCTCGTGATCGCCGGCTACCTGCCCCGGGAGGACGCGCGGGACGCGTTCATCAGCCTCGGCGCCCGGACCTTGTCCGAGATGCCGGCCGGCAAGGTGGTCGGCTCGGCCTCGCTGCGCCGGCAGGCCATGGTGAAGCGCCTGCGGCCGGACCTCGCCGTCACGCTCCTGCGCGGGAACGTCGGCACGCGCCTGCGGAAGCTCGAGAGCGGGGAGGTCGACGCGACGCTCCTCGCCGTGGCGGGCCTGCGCCGGCTCGGCCTCGCCCATCACGCCACCTCGGTCCTGGAGACCGAAGAGTTCCTGCCGGCGGTCGGGCAGGGGGCGATCGCGATCACCGCCCGGGCCGGCGACGGGCGCACCCTCGAGGCCCTCTCCCTCATCGCGCATGTCGAGACCGGCATCGCGCTGGCGGCCGAGCGGGCCTTCCTCGCCGTGCTCGACGGCTCCTGCCGCACGCCGATCGCCGGGCACGCGGTGGTCGAGGAGGGGCGGGTGGTCTTCCGCGGCCTTCTCCTGCGGCCGGACGGGTCCGAGGCGCTCGAGGCGACGGCGGAGGGCCCGATCGCCGACGCGGAGCGCCTCGGCCGCGAGGCGGGGCGCGACCTGCGCGGGCGCATGCCGCCGGGCTTCCTCGGCTGATGCGCATCCTCGTCACGCGGCCGCTTCCGGACGCGGAGCGGACGGCGGCCCGCCTGCGGGCGCTCGGTCACGAGCCGGTCGTCGCACCGGTGCTGGCGATCGAGCCGAGCGGCGACCCGGCTCCGGCGGGACCGTTCGACGCCCTGCTGGTGACGAGCGTCAACGCCGTTCCGGCCCTCGCCGGGTCCGGCCTCGCGGGACCCGTCTTCGCGGTCGGCCCCCGGACCGGCGCCGCCCTGCGGGAGGCGGGCTTGCCCGCGGTGCGGGTCGCGGCCGACGCGGTCGGCCTCGCCGGGCTCGTGCGCACCGAACTCGCCGCCGGCGCGCGCCTGCTCCACGTCGCCGGCCGCGACCGCAAGCCGGAGCCGGCGCGCTCCCTCGCCGAGGCCGGCTTCGCCCTTACGACCTGGGTCGCCTACGCGGCGGTCGCCGCGCCCGCGCTCCCCGAGGCGGCCGCGCGGGCGCTCGCAGCGGGAGACCTCGACGCGGCGCTGCACTATTCCCGCCGCAGCGCCGAGATCCTCTTGCACCGCGCCGGGGCGGCGGGGCTCGAGACCGCCCTCGCCGCCCTCGCCCATGTCTGCATCTCGGACGACGCGGCGGTGCCGCTGCGGGCCGCCGGCGCCCGCACCGTCGTCGCCGCGGCGCAGCCGGACGAGGACGGGCTTCTGACCGCCCTTGCGCGGCTCGCATAGACCTTCGGCGGGGGACTCTCGCCCCGTCCCCCGAAACGGTGCTATTGCTGTTGCGGCACAGCTTGCCCCGGGCGCCGGGAAACCGGAACCCGCCGCGCTCGTTGACGCTCCGCATGGAACACAGATCTTGACCCGTCCCGCCTCCGATTTCCGCAAGGCCCGTCCTCCCCGCCGGCGCAAGTCGAAGGCGGCGGACGCGTCCGTTCGGACCGAGCCGGAGGCCGCCGCCCCGCAGACGCCCGAGGAGATCCCGCACGGGGATCCGGTCACGTCCGGCGCGCCCGCCGAGGCGACCGCGCAGGAGCCCGCGGCCACGGATCGCCCGCGGGGCGAAGACGCCGACGCGGCCGTCGTCGCCGCGCCGCGGGGTCTGCGCGACGATGCGGCGGCGCCCGGCGCGGCCCCGGCCGCCGCCACGTCCGAGGTCCCCGCGACCTCCACGGCCGGCGCGACATCCGAGCCCGTCGCCGCCTCCGAGCCCGCCGCGCCGATCGCCGGCGCCGGCGAGCATTCCGGCATCGGCTCCCCTGCGATCGCCCCGCTCCAGCGGCCGGAGGCCGGCCCGCGCGCAGCGGGGGGCTCCGAGGATGCCGTGAGCCGGCCGGCTCATGCCGAGCCCCGGCGCCGGACCGGTTTCGGCGCGCTCGCCGCGACGGCGCTGATCGGCGCCCTGCTGGGGGCGGGACTCGCGATCCTCTACGACCTCTACGGGCGCGACCGGCTCGGCCCCGGCCGGACGCCCGCCCAGGCCGTCCAGGACCCGGCGGCGCCGCTCGCGCAGCGCCTCGACGCGATCGAGGCGGCCCAAAGAGGGCTCGCCGACCGGGTCGCGGCCGCGCAGACCCTCGCCGAGCGGGCCGCGGGAACGGCGGACGCCGCCGCGAAACGCGCCGAGGAGGTCGCCGCCCGTCCGGCGGCCGCCCCGGCACCCCCCGTGGCCGCCCAGACCGCGCCGGCCGCGCCCGCGGTCGATCCCGCGGCCCTCGCCCAGCTCGATGAGCGGATCGGCGCGTTGCGGGGCGAACTGCAGGAGCAGGTCAAGGCTCTCGCCGCCTCCCTCCAGGCGATCGAGCCGCGGGTCGAAGCGAACCGCCAGGCCCTGGAACGGGTCGCCGCCCAGGCGGAACAGCAGGCCAGGCTCGCGCCGCAGGTGGAGAAGGCCGCCCAGCAGCTCGCCGCCCTCAACCAGCAGGCCGAGGCGCGGGACAAGCAGGTCTCCGCTCTCGAACAGCAGGCGGGCGCCCGCGAGCAGCGCCTCGCCGGCCTCGGGCAGCAGGTCGCCGCCGCCGAAGAGCGGCTCGCCGCCCTCGGCAAGCAGGCGGCGGAGCCCCGGCCGGAGGCGATCGCCGCCCTGCGGGCCGTCGCCGCCAACCGGGTCGGGCAGGCGCTCGCCACCGGCACGCCTTACCCCGAGGCCTTCGCGGCCCTGAAGAGCCTGGGTGCGGAAGAGGCCCGGCTCGCCGCCCTCGAACCCTTCGCCGCCACCGGCGCCCCGAATGCGGCGGCGCTCGCCCGCGAATTCGCGCCCCTCGGCGAGAAGATCGTGGCGCAGGCCCGGCCGGCGCCCGGAACCTGGGACGAGCGCCTGCGCCGCATGGCGGAAGGCGTCGTCACCGTCCGACCGGTCGACGGCGCCCCGGCCGCCGGCCCGGTCGAGGCGGTCGGGCGCATCGAGGCCGCCCTCGTCAAGGGCGACCTCCGCGAGGCCGCCCAGGCCTGGCAGACCCTGCCCGAGGGGGCCCGCCAGCTGTCGCAGGACTGGGCCCGCCGCCTCGAGGCCCGCATCGCGGCCGAGGAGGCCGCCCAGGCCGTCGCCGCGCAGGCGCTCGCGACCGTGCCGCGCTGAGGAGCTTTTCACATGTGGCGCGCCCTCATCTTCATCGCCCTCCTGGCGCTGGCGGCCTTCGCGGCGGTCTGGCTCGCCGACCGGCCGGGGAGCCTCGTCGTCACCTGGGGCGGCTACGAGTACCGCACCACCCTCGCCCTCGCGGCGGTGGCGATCGCGGCGCTCGCGCTGGTGCTGGCGCTGCTGTGGAGCGTGGTCAGCACGGTGCTCGACCTCCCCGGACGCCTCGCCCGCCGCTCGCGGGCGCGCCGGCGCGAAAAGGGCTACGCCGCGGTGTCCCGCGGCATCGTCGCGGTCGGGGCCGGGGATCCGACGGCGGCGCAGCGCCACGCGGGCGAGGCCGAGCGCCTTCTCGGCGGCGAGCCGCTCACCCTCCTCCTGCGGGCCCAGGCGGCGCAGATCTCCGGCGACCGCCCGGCCGCCGAGGCCGCCTTCCGCCGCATGGCCGAGACCGGCGAGACCCGGGTCCTCGGCCTGCGCGGCCTGTTCATCGAGGCCAAGCGCCGCGGCGACATGGACGCTGCCCGCGCCTACGCGGCCGAGGCGGCACGCCTCGCGCCCACCGTCGGCTGGGCGAACGAGGCGGTGCTCGAGGCCCAATCGGCGGACGGGGACTGGCGCGGCGCCCTCGCCACGATCGAGCGGCGCTCCTCCCTCGGCCTCGTCGACAAGGCGACGTCGCGCCGCCAGCGGGCGGTGCTGCTCGCCGCCGACGCCCTGGAGCGCGCCGAGCGCGACCCCGACGGGGCGCTCGAGGCCGCACTCGAAGCGACGCGGCTCGCGCCGGACCTCGTGCCGGCGGCGGCGCTCGCCGGGCGCCTCCTGTCCCGGCGGGCCGACCTGCGCCGCGGCTCGAAGGTGGTCGAGAACGCCTGGAAGCTGCAGCCGCATCCCGACCTCGCCGAGGTCTATCTCGACATGCGGCCCGGCGATTCCGCCCTCGACCGGCTGCATCGGGCCGAGACCCTCGCGAAGCTCTCGTCCTGGGACCCGGAGGCCCGCCTCGCGCTTTCCCGCGCGGCCCTCGACGCCCGCGAATTCGGCCGCGCCCGCGACACCCTGCAGCCGCTCCTCCAGGAGCGCCCGACCGTGCGCGCCTATCTCCTCATGGCCGACATCGAGCAGGCGGAGCACGGCCACACCGGCCGCTTCCGCGAGCTCGTCGCCCGCGCCGCCCGCGCTCCCCGGGACCCGGTCTGGATCGCCGACGGGGTCGTCTCGGACAAGTGGGCGCCGATCTCGCCGGTGACCGGGCGTCTCGACGCCTTCGAATGGCGCTCGCCGCCCGATCTCCTCGCCGGCCCCGGCCCCCTCGTCCAGGAGCACGAGGAGCCCGAGCCGGCCCGGGCCATCCCGGCGCCGGTTCCGGTCGAGCCCGCCCCGGCGCCGTCAGCGGCTGCCGCGGCTGCCGCGGCGACGGCGTCCGCCGCAGTCCCGGAGGCCGAGGCCGCGCCGGAGCCGCAGGCCGCGACCCCGGCCGAATGGCCGGCCGCGGACGAGCCGCCGGCCCCCGCCGAGCCCGCTCCGCCAC
>DATLFZ010000496.1:0-7531 GCA_035540795.1 Beijerinckiaceae bacterium
GTGGCGGGGAGGCGGGCCGCCTACAGCCCCACCGGGCGCCCGGCGACCACCACGAGCAGCTTGCCGTCGCCGAGCGTGCGTTCGGCGGCGCGGCGGATGTCGTCCTGGGTCACGGCCGAGACGAGCGCGTTGCGGCGGGCGATGTAGTCGATGCCGAGGCCCTCGAAAGAGATCTGCGCCAGCTGGTGGGCGATCTTGGTCGAGGTGTCGAAGCCGAGCGCATAGGAGCCCGTGAGGTAGTCCTTGGCCTTGGCGAGCTCCTCGTCGGACGGCCCTTCCGCCTTGAGCCGGGCGATCTCGTCCTCGATCACCGCGATGCACTCGGCGACGCGCTCGTTCTTGGTCGCCGTGTAGCCCCAGGTCATGGCGGCGCCCCGGTAGCTCACGAGGGAGGTGCCGACGCTGTAGGCGAGGCCGCGCTTCTCCCGCACTTCCTGGAACAGGCGCGAGGTGAAGGCGCCGCCGCCGAGGATGTGGTTGAGCACGTAGGCCGCGATGAAGTCCGGGTCGCGCCAGGAGACGCCGTTGGTCCCGAAGCGGATCACCGACTGGGGCACGTCGAGATCGACGACCACCCGCGAGCCGCGCCCCGCGATGGCGGTCTGCGGCACCGGGGCGAGGGTGCCGGGCTGGGCAAGGCCGCCGAAGACCTGGTCGAGACAGGCGGCGACCCGCTCGCCGTCGATGGCGCCGACCGCGGCGGCCTTGACCCGCGCGCCGGAAATGGTGCGGCGCAGGTGGTCGACGAGATCGTCCCGGGTAATGCGCTCGACGCTCTCGATCGTGCCGGAGGTCGGCCGGCCGTAGGGGTGGCCCGGAAAAGCCTCGGCGAAGAAGCGCCGGGTCGCCATGACCCCCGGATCGTTCTGCTGGTAGCGCAGCCCCGCGACGGTCTGCGCCCGCACCCGCTCGATCGAGGGCTCGTCGAGGCGCGGCTCGGCGAGGGCGAGGCGGAGCAGCTCGAAGGCTTCGTCGGCGTGCTTGACGAGGGTCTTCATCGAGCCGCCGAGAGCGTCAGGACCGGCGTTGAAGCTGAGCTCGATGGCGTGGGCGGCGAGGCGCTCCTGGAACGCGTCGGAGTTGTAGGGCCCGGCGCCCTCGTCGAGGAGCCGGGACAGCATCTGGGCGACCCCCGGCCGCTCCTCCGGATCCTGCGCGGCGCCGCCCTCGAAGGTGAAGGCCAGCGCCACCAGCGGCACGAGGTCGGATTGGACGTGCCAGGCCTCGACGCCGCCGGGCGAGACCACCTGCCGGACCTTGGCGGGCGAAGGCGAAAGGGTCTCTGCGCGAAGGTTCATCATGATCTCTCGCTGCCTCGGCCGGGCCGGGTCAGGCGGCCTTGCACAGGTAGCCGGTCACGGCCCGGCGTGGGACGAGGAAGCGCTCGGCGACGCCGGCGAGGTCGTCGGCCCCGACCGCCTCGATCTCGTCCGGCCAGCGCCGGACGTCCTCCAGCGTCTCGCCGATGGCGAGGGCCGAGCCGTAGATGCGGGCGAGCGAGCTCTGGCTGTCGCTGGAATAGATCGTCTCGGCGACGAGGCGGGTCTTGGCGCGCTCGATCGCGTCCGCCTCGAGCGCCTCCGCCCGGATCTGTCGCAGGGCGTCGTCGACCGCCTCCTCGAGGGCCGGCAGGGACACCCCTTGCGCCGGGACCGCGTAGACCGAGAAGCGGGTGTCGTCGATCGCCGAGCCCATGTACCAGGCGCCCGCGTTGACGGCGAGGCCGCGCTCCATGACGAGCTTGCGGTAGAGGAACGAGGTCGGGCCGCCGCCGAGCATCTCGGCGAGGAGCTCGAGGGCGTGGCAGTCGCTCCCCTTCGCCGTCCGCGAGGAGGGGGAGAGGTAGAGGCGCTGCAGGGTCGGCTGCTCCACCTTGGGGTCGGCGACCTCGATGTGGCGCGCGGCGCGGGGATCGGGCTCCTGCGGGCGCAGCCGCGCCGGGCGCTCGCCCCGGGGCGCCACCCGGCCGTAGGTGGCCTCGGCGAGCCGGCGGACCTCGTCCGGCCCGACGTCGCCCGCGACCACCAGGATGGCGTTCTCGGGCGTGTAGAAGCGCCGGTAGTACGAGAGCGCGTGGTCGCGGCTCAGGCCCTCGATCTCGTGCATCCAGCCGATGATCGGCGTGCCGTAGGGGTGGTGGACGAAGAGCGAGGCGGCCATCGCCTCGGAGAGCTGCGCCGCCGGGTCGGTCTCGACCCGCATCCGGCGCTCCTCGAGCACCACGTCCCGCTCGGGCGCGACCACCGCCTCGCCGATCTCGAGGCCGGTCATGCGGTCGGCCTCGAACTCCATCATCGTCCTGAGGTGCTCGCGGGCGACGCGCTGGAAATAGGCCGTGTAGTCGAACGAGGTGAAGGCGTTCTCCTGACCGCCGACCTGCGCCACGATCTGGCTGAACTCGCCGGCCGGGTGGCGGGCGGTGCCCTTGAACATCAGGTGTTCGAGGAAGTGCGCGATGCCGGACTGGCCGATCGGGTCGTCGGCGGAGCCGTTGCGGTACCACACCATGTGGGTGACGACGGGCACCCGGTGGTCCGGCACCACGACCACGTCGAGGCCGTTGTCGAGCGTGAACGACGACACGGCGGGGCCGCCGCCCTCGGTGCGGCCGAAGGGCGCCGCCTCGGTCCGGGACGTTCCGGCCGCCGTCTGGATGATGGAGCTCACCGGGAGCGAATCCTTCCGAGCGTGCGCGCCCTGCGGGCGCGAAAGGCAGATCGGGGGCCGGCGGCGGGCAAGCCGGCGCCTCAGCGGTTCCGGCGCGCCTGTTCGATGTTGTAGGCGCTCGGGCTGGACTCGTCCTCCCGGGTGATCGGCTCGGGTGCGGCGCGAACGCGCTGCGTCGCCCGGCGGTAGCCCGCAGGCGGCTCGACCAGCAGGCGCCGGTTCGGCTCCTCGCCGGAGAATTCCGGCTCTTCGGCCTTGCGGCCTTGCGAGCGGATCACGTCCGGATGGAGCCAGACGCCGGCGCTCTCGCCGTACTTGTGGTCCCCCGGCCCGGCGTCGGGCCGCCCGGCGACCCGGCGGCCGGCCCGCAGCTCCTGCGCGGACATGCGGGGATCGTCGAGGCTGCGGCGGCGCTCGGCCTCGGTGACCGGAATGCGCGCTTCGGCCGCGGCCCGGCGGGCGGCGGCGACGTCCGGATCCGTCGGCCAGCGCGGATCCTCGGCATGGGCGGAGGTCTGCTGCGGCGGAGGCAGGTCGAGGCGGGGCGGCACCACCAGCGGCGGGCGCTCCCGGTAATGGATCGGCGCACGGTCCTTCGGGATCAACCCGATGGTGCCGAGCAGGTCTTTGAAGAAGACGCCCTCCTGGGCGGCCGCCCCGGTGGCGCCGGCGCTCATCCCCAAGGCGACGAGCGCAGCGAATCCCGCAATCCTGGTCCCGTGCATGGCTCCCCCGAGGCTCCATCGCGGTCCGTCCGGCTGGGCCGTGGACCGACTCGTTCTTTCCCTCGCCAAGGCGGTGATCCCGCATTCCGGCGAACGTGTGGCGACTTGGCCGGGCTCGCCTAGCCTTTCGGGGCGGTGCGGCGCCGGTCGAGCACGAAGCCGTCATAAAGGAGACCGACCACGCCCGCAACGATGGCGGCATCGGCGATGTTGAAGACGTACCAGGAAAACGTCCCGGCGTGGACGTGGACGAAGTCGAACACCGCCCCGTACGCCACCCGGTCGATGGCGTTGCCGACCGCCCCTCCGACGATGAGGCCGAGGGAGGCGGCGAGGACGCGCCCCGAGGCGCGGGCGATCCAGACCGAGAGGGCGATCGCCGCGGCGATCGACAGCGCGATCAGCGCCCGGCGGCCGAACTCGGTGTCCTGCTGGAACAGGCCGTAGGAGATGCCCCGGTTCCAGACGGTGATGAACTCGAGGAACGGCGCCACCACCAGCGGCTGGCGCACCGGCAGGTCGTAGACGAAGAGCAGGAACAGCTTCGAGGCCTGGTCGAGGGCGAGCGTCGCGAGCGCGACCGCGAAGCCGAGCGGGGCGGGTCTCACGGCGCGATCCCCGCCCCGGTCGTCGTTGCCGTCACGCCCCGGCCGGGGCGGGCGCGCGCGCCGCCTCCCATTCCCGCAGCGCCTGCGCGTCCCGCGGGGTCACGTCCGGGAAGTCCGGGTCGCTCCCGACCTCCTCCAGGATCTTCCAGGACCGGGCGCATTTGCGGCCTCGGGCCGGCGCGTACACGACCGCGACCCCCCGGACATCGTCGAGCCGGAACGCCTCGGCCGGACCCTCGCCGTCGCGCAGCTCGATCCCGGACGTGATGCACACCTCGGCGAAGTCGACGCCCGCGAGCGCCTCCCGCAGGGAGGGGTCGGCGACGTGGACGATCGGCGCCGCCTCGAGGCTCGACCCGATGCGCTTGGCGGCGCGCTCGATCTCGAGCGCGCCCGTGACCACCCGGCGCACCCGTCGGATCCGCGCCCAGCGCTCCGCCAGCGCGTCGTCGCGCCAGCCGACCGCGGTCTCGGGAAAGAGTTCGAGGTGCACCGAGCCGTCCTCGGAGGGATAGCGGGCGAGCCAGGCCTCCTCGGCCGTGAAGGGCAGGATCGGCGCAAGCCAGACCGCGACGCGGCGGAAGGTCTCCTCGATGACGGTCAGCGCCGCCTTGCGGCGCAGGCTCGAGATCGGGTCGCAGTAGAGCGCGTCCTTGCGGACGTCGAAGTAGAACGCCGAGAGGTCGCTCGTCATGAAGCCGTTGAGCAGCGCCACGACCCGCTTGTAGTCGAAGGTCCGATAGGCCTCGCGCACCTCCTCGTCGAGCTCGGCGAGGCGGTGCAGCACGAAGCGCTCGAGCTCGGGCATCGCGGCGACCTCGACCCGGTCCTCCTCCCGGAAATGGTGGAGGGAGCCGAGCATCCAGCGCACGGTGTTGCGCAGCTTGCGGTACGTCTCGACGAAGGTTTTCAGGATCTCCGGCCCGATGCGCAGGTCGTCGGAATAGTCCGACGCCGCCACCCACAGGCGCAGGATGTCGGCGCCGCTGTCGCGCATCACGTCCTGGGGCGCGACCACGTTGCCCAGCGACTTCGACATCTTCTGACCCTTCTCGTCGAGGACGAAGCCGTGGGTCAGGACGACGTCGTAGGGCGCGCGCTCGCGGGTGCCGCAGCTCTCGAGCAGCGAGGAATGGAACCAGCCGCGGTGCTGGTCCGAGCCTTCGAGGTACATGACCGCGTCGCGCCCGCCGTCGACCTTGCGCCGGGCCGCGAGGTCCTCGCGCACCTCGAGGGTGAAGGCGTGCGTGCAGCCGGAATCGAACCACACGTCGAGCACCATCCGCACCTGCTCGTAGGCGGCGGGATCGTAGCCGAAGGGCCGCAGGAAGCGCTCGGCCGCGTCCTCCCGGAACCAGGCGTCGGCGCCCTCGGTCTCGAAGGCGGCGGCGATGGCGGCGTTGACCCGCTCGTCCTTGAGGACGGCGTCGGTCGCCCTCTCGACGAAGATGGTGATCGGGGATCCCCAGGCGCGCTGGCGCGACACGACCCAGTCGGGCCGGTTCTCGATCATGCCGGTGATGCGGTTCTCGCCCGCCGCCGGCACCCATTGCACCGTCCGGATCGCCGCGAGGGCCCGCTGGCGCAGGGTGTCCTGCGGCGGCGCCTCGTTCGAGGGCCACATCACCGCACCGTGCGGGGTGCCCGCGGCGTCGTCCGCGGCCTCGGCCCCGATCGGCCGGTCCATGGCGATGAACCATTGCGGCGTGTTGCGGAAGATCAGCGGCGCCTTGGAGCGCCACGAATGGGGGTACTGGTGCTTGAGCCGGCCGCGCGCCACGAGCGCGCCGACCTCGGCGAGCTTGCGGATCACCGCCTCGTTGGCGCCGGCGTCCTTGCCCTTGTCGTCGTAGATGCGCTCGCCGGCGAAGAACGGCACGTTCGAAAAGTACGAAGAATCCTCGCCGACCGTGTGCGGCACCTCGGGCGTGCCGCACGAGGCGAACACCTCCCGGTGCTTGACGAAGGTGGCGTAGTCGTCGGCACCGTGCCCCGGCGCCGTGTGGACGAAGCCCGTGCCCGCGTCGGCGGTGACGTAGTCGGCCGGCAGCATCGGCACGGCGAAGTCCCAAAACCCGTTCGCGCCGGCGGCGCCCCGGAAGGGGTGCGCGCAGCGCGCGATCAGGGACGGGGCGACGTCCTTGACCCGGTCGTAGGCGGCCACCCGGGCGGCCTCGAAAGTCGCCGCCGCGAGGTCGTCGGCGAGCACGTAGAGGTCCCCGGGCTTCGCCCAGTTGTCGGCGGGCGCGTCGTCGACCCGGTAGAGCCCGTAGGCGATCTCGGGCCCGTAGGCTATGGCGCGGTTCGCCGGGATCGTCCACGGAGTGGTGGTCCAGATCACCACCGCCGCCTCGGCGAGGTCGGAATCGAGGGTGTCGACGACCGGGAACTTCACCCAGACCGTGGGCGAGGTCTTCTCGTGGTACTCGACCTCGGCCTCGGCGAGGGCGGTCTTCTCGACCGAGGACCACATCACCGGCTTCGAGCCGCGGTAGAGCTGGTCCGACATGGCGAAGGCCATGATCTCCCGGGCGATCTGCGCCTCGGCGTCGAAGGCCATGGTCGAGTAGGGGTTCGCCCAGTCGCCTTCGACCCCGAGGCGCTTGAACTCCTCGCGCTGGACGTCGATCCACTTCTCGGCGAAGGCTCGGCACTCGCGGCGGAACTCGACCACCGGCACCTGGTCCTTGTCCTTGCCCTTGGCCCGGTACTCCTCCTCGATCTTCCACTCGATCGGCAGGCCGTGGCAGTCCCAGCCCGGCACGTAGTTCGAGTCGAAGCCCATCATCTGCTGCGAGCGGGTGACGAGGTCCTTCAGGATCTTGTTGAGGGCGTGGCCGATATGGATGTGGCCGTTGGCGTAAGGGGGGCCGTCGTGCAGGACGAAGCGGTCGCGGCCGCGCCCGGCCTCGCGCAGGCGGCGGTAGAGGTCGAGCTCGGCCCAGCGCTTCAGGAGGAGCGGCTCCCGCTGCGGCAGCCCGGCCCGCATCGGGAACTCGGTCTGGGGCAGGAACAGGGTCTCGGAATAGTCGCGCCCGCGCGGCGCGGTCTTGGCGGAAGTCATGGCATCGCAACCGGTCGGGCCTCGGACGAGGCCGGGTACGGGGCAGGCGGAGGTCTTCCCGGCCTTCAGGCGAAGGCCGGGCCCGTAATTCGCGTCGCGCGAAGCCGCAGGCGTCCCGTCGTCATGGCGCGCGCCTTGTAGCAGGAGCGGGCCGCGGAATAAAGCGCGGCCCCACATTGCCGTCATCCTCGGGCGCGCCGCAGGCGCGACCCGAGGATCGGTCGCCGCGGGCGCCTTCCCGTCCCGCGGTCCTCGGGTCGGCGCTTTTCGCCGCCCGAGGACGACGGCGCGGGGGGATGAGTCCGGCCGTCGTCACCCGATCAGCGACGCCGCGGCATCAGGCCCCGCGAGGATGGTGCGGGCCCGGCGGGCGTCCTCGCCCATGCGGGCGACGAGGGCGTCGACGCTCTCGAAGCGCTCCTCGGGGCGGATGAAGTCGAGGAACTCGACCTGGAGCGTGCGCCCGT
>DATLFZ010000497.1:0-2686 GCA_035540795.1 Beijerinckiaceae bacterium
CTTTCTCGCCTCGACCGGCGTCATCGGCGAGCCGCTCGACGGGGCCAAGTTCCAGGGTGTACTCGCCGATTGCCGCGGCCGCGCCGCGGAAGCCGCCTGGCTCGAAGCGGCGAAGGCGATCATGACCACCGACACCTTCCCCAAGGTGGCGACGCGGCGCGCCCGCATCGGCGACGCGCAGGTGACCATCAACGGCATCGCCAAGGGCGCCGGCATGATCGCCCCCGACATGGCGACCATGCTGGCCTTCGCCTTCACCGACGCCCCGATCGCCGCGCCGGCCCTGCAGGCCCTCCTCGCGGAGGGGGCCGACCGCAGCTTCAACCGCGTCACCGTGGACGGGGACACCTCGACCTCGGACACCCTCATGCTGTTCGCGACCGGCAAGGCCGCCGCGCCGCGCATCGCCGACGCCGCCGACCCGCGCCTCGCCGCCTTCCGCGAGGCGCTGAACGACCTCCTCGTCGATCTCGCCCAGCAGGTCGCCCGGGACGGGGAGGGCGCGCGCAAGTTCGTCACCGTGCGTGTGACCGGCGCCACCGACGACGCCTCCGCCCGCCGCATCGCCTTCTCCATCGCCAACTCGCCTCTGGTGAAGACGGCGATCGCCGGCGAGGACGCCAACTGGGGCCGGGTCGTGATGGCGGTCGGCAAGGCCGGCGAGCCCGCCGACCGGGACCGCCTGTCGATCTGGTTCGGGGACATCCGCGTCGCGGCCGAGGGCGCCCGGGACCCGGACTACGACGAGGCCAAAACCTCCGCCTACATGAAGGGGGAGGAGATCACGGTGCGGGCCGATCTCGGCCTCGGGGCGGGGGAGGCGACCGTATGGACCTGCGACCTCACCAAGGCCTACGTGGAGATCAACGGGGACTACCGCTCGTGAGGCTCCTGCTCGTCCTCCTCGCCGCCCTCGCCGTGGCCGTTCCCGCGGCGGCGCAGCCGGATCCGGGGCGGATCACCGTGGTCGGCCGCGGCAGCGTCGAGGTCGAGCCCGACCACGCGATCGTGCGCGTCGGCGTCCAGAACCGGGCGCCCTCCCCCGCCGCGGCCCTCGACGAGAATTCCCGCCTCGCCGCGCAGGCGATCGACTTCGCGAAGCAGTTCGGCGTGGAGCCGCGCGACCTGCGCACCGAGGCCGTGTCCCTCAGCCCCCTCTACCGCAACGTCCGCGACGGCCGGGGCGAGATCCGCCAGGAGCCGGACGGGTTCGAGGCGCGCAACACCGTGCGCGTGCGCATCCGCGACAAGGCCCGGCTCGGGAATTTCCTGCGGGACGTGGTCGACCAGGGCGGCAACCGCATCGACGGCCTGTCCTTCGCGGTCGCCGACCGGGACAGGGCGGAGAGCGAGGCCCGCGCCAAGGCGGTCGCGGACGCGACCCGCAAGGCGCGGGAGATCGCCGCCGCCGCCGGCGTGAAGCTCGGCCGGGTGCACCGGATCGCCTACGGCGCGCCCCGCGGCGGCATCCCACGGGCCGAGGGGCTCGACATGGCGGTGCGGGCGGCCGCGGTGCCGATCGAGGCCGGCGTCGCCGAGATCGCCACCGAGGTCCAGATCACCTGGAACCTCGAGTAGGCCTCGATGAGGCTCGTCCTCGTCGCCGCCGTCGCCCTCGTCGACGCGGACGGGCGCGTCCTCATCGCCCAGCGCCCGCCCGGCAAGGCGCTCGCCGGGCTCTGGGAGTTCCCCGGCGGCAAGGTCGAGGCGGGCGAGCGGCCGGAGGAGACGCTGATCCGCGAGCTCGCCGAGGAGGTCGGCATCACGGTCCGCGAGCCGTGCCTCGCGCCGCTCACCTTCGCCAGCCACGCCTACGAGGAGTTCCACCTTCTCATGCCGCTCTATCTGTGCCGGCGCTGGGAGGGTTTCGTGGTGCCGCGGGAGGGGCAGGCGCTCAGATGGGTGCGGCCGAACCGGCTGCGCGAGTTTCCGATGCCGCCGGCGGACGAGCCGCTCATTCCCGCCCTGATCGATCTTCTGACCTGAGGAGGCACCCGTGATCCTCGACCATGTCGGCTTCGGCGTGTCCGACTATGAACGGGCCAAGCGCTTCTACGGCGAGGCGCTGGCGCCGCTCGGGATCGCCCTCATCATGGAGGTCGGCCCGGGCGAGACCGAGGACGGGGTGTCGGCCTGCGGCTTCGGGCGGGGCCGGAAGCCGGAATTCTGGATCGGCAGCGACGGCAAGGTCTCCCCGCCCGTCCATGTCGCCTTCACGGCGACGACCCGGGCCGAGGTCCGCGCCTTCCACGAGGCGGCCCTGCGGGCCGGCGCCACCGACAACGGCGGCCCGGGGCTGCGCCCCCACTATCACCCGACCTACTACGCCGCCTTCGTCCGCGACCCGGACGGCCACAACATCGAAGCCGTCTGCCACGCCCCGGAATAGAAGGCGGCCCGCCTCTCCCGGAGGGAGAGGTCGAGTCGGCGCGGCAGCGCCGACCGGGTGAGGGGCGGAACCGAGCCGGAGAGGGCGCGCCTCCTCACCCTGACCCTCTCCCCGCTCGCGGGGAGAGGGAACGCGCCACACCTCTCCCGGAGGGAGAGGTCGAGTCGGCGCGGCAGCGCCGACCGGGTGAGGGGAAGAACCGTTCCGGAGAGGCGCGACCGTGCCGCCCCTTCCGTCACCGTCCGCCCCTCATCCGGCGCTTCGCGCCACCTTCTCCCGCCGGGAGAAGGATCGCGC
>DATLFZ010000498.1:0-2158 GCA_035540795.1 Beijerinckiaceae bacterium
GGAGGGGGAGCGCCTGCGCTGGAGCGACGTCGAGATCGACGAGCGCGACCCCGCCGTGCGCACGCGGCGCGAGATGGAGGAGGCTTTTCGCCGCCCGAACGCGCCGCTCTGAGCCGCGCGTTCGGGCGACGAAAAGCCTCCTCCATCTCGCGCCGCGTGCGCACGGCGGGGTCGCGCTCGTCGATCTCGACGTCGCTCCAGCGCAGGCGCTCGCCCTCTTCGACGTCGCGCACGAGCTTGACGTTGTGGGCGAGGCCGAGGGGGAGGTAGCCCTGCGCGAGGGAGGTCTGGGCCGGGGTCTGCTTGCCCCAGACCCGGAACCCGCCCTCGCCGTCGAGGACCTCGCCGGCCTTGAGCCGCCGCTTCGCCGTCGCCACCACGTCGGCGTTGAAGCAGATCGGCGCGCCGGTCGGCTCCTTGCGCAGGGCCGCCGAGGCGACCGAATAGCCGAGTTCGAGGCCGATCATGTGGATCGGCCGGTAGAGCGCCGCGTAGCGCCCGCTCTCGTCGGGGAGCATGGAATATTCCCGGAAGCAGCGCCGGGTGTAGTCGTTGTCCTCTCCCGCCTCGAACACGACGTAGGTGCCCATGACGAGGTTGTGCGGCACGTCCGAGCCGTCCCGGTAGACGGAGGACACCACCTCGGTGACGCCCGTCTTTTCCAGCGTGCCGCCCTCGCTCTTCGGCTTGCACACCTGCGCCAGCTCGAACCGGGTCGCCGGCGGGAAGGCGAGCCCCTCCGCCTGCGCCTCGAGCCCGGTGGCGTTGCAGATCGCCGTCATCTCGATGCCGGACTTGGTGCCGTCGACGAACGAGTTGAACATCTTTGGATTGATCGAGCCCCGGTCCTCGTCGCGGAACTTCATGTAGCGGTCGAGGATCTCCCACACCGTGTCGGGCGTCGACTGGTGGTAGGTCGGGTGGTAGCGCGTGCCCTTCCCCGCCGCGACGATGCGGAAGCCGCAGGCGCGGGCCCAGTCGACGTGGTCGCAGACGAGCGCCGGCTGGTCGCCCCAGGCGAGGGAATAGACCACGCCCGCCTCCCGGGCGCGGCGCGCGAGGAGCGGCCCGGCGAGGGCGTCCGCCTCCACGTTGACCATGACGATGTGCTTGCCGTTGCGGATGGCGGCGAGGCACAGCCGGATGCCGGTGCCGGGATCGCCCGTCGCCTCGATGATCACCTCGATCGCCGGATGCGCGATCATCGCCTCGGTATCGTCGGTGAGGAAGGTGCGCCCGCTCTTCGCCGCGTCGTCGAGGGAGGTCGCCGCGCATTGCTCGTCCGGCCAGGAGGCCATCTTCAGCTGCGAGCGGGCCCGGGCGACGTTGAGGTCGGCGACCGCGACCACGTGCATCCCCTGCGTGGTGCGCGCCTGGGCGAGGAACATGGTGCCGAACTTGCCGGCGCCCACGAGCCCGACCGTCACCGGCCGGCCCTGCGCCTGCCGCTCGAGAAGCATCTTGTGGAGGTTCACGGAAAGGGTCTCCGTTGCGGCCCGAGCGGACCACAAGGGGTGCGGGATTTCAAGGCGCGGCCGACGTCCTCACGTGCCTTGAGATTTCTGCGGGGGCCTGTCCGTAGATGCCTCGCCTCCAAGCCATTGAGGGTGACCGCCGAGGGCACCGCCCCCCGGTCGCGACCAACCCCCGGCCGGGACGCAGTCCTGCCGACAACGCATAGGTCGCGATGATGCGGGATCCATTCCGCTCTACGCGATTGACCGCCTTGTCGGCCCTATGCCAGCCTTCTGCTCTCTCCGAGGCAGCGCCCGTTCGGCGTGCCCCCACCCAAGGCCGGTGCGATGGCAGTTCAAGAAGGGGCAGGTCTGGTCGGTTTTGTGGGACTCGGCGTCATGGGTAAGCCCATGGCCCGCAACCTGATCAAGAAGGGATTTTCGCTCCTCGTTCACGACCGAGCAGCCGAGCCGGTCGCGGAGATTGTGGCGGCCGGCGCGCGCGACGCCGGCTCACTCGCTGGCTGCGCCGAGGCGAGCGTCGTCGTCACGATGCTGCCCGACACGCCGGATGTGGAGGCGGTGCTCTTCGGCGACGACGGCCTCGCCGGGGCGATGCGGCCGGGCAGCGTCCTCATCGACATGAGCACGATCTCGCCGATCGCGACGCGGGACTTCGCCGCCCGCCTCGCCGAGCACGGGGT
>DATLFZ010000499.1:0-2699 GCA_035540795.1 Beijerinckiaceae bacterium
CAAGCCGGTTCGGCAGACGGGACCACGGTGCACCCCACTTGTCATTCCGGGGCGCCTCGCGGGCTCGGGCCTGCGGCCCGCCCCGGAATGACAGGCCGGAGCGCCAGCGGCGCAACCGGTCGCGCCGGCCCTCCTGCCCAATGCACGGGCAATTGCACGCAGGCGGGCCTGAGCGCTTGACCCTCGCGTCGTTTCTGATTGCATGCGCGACAGCCCATTTCGGCACGCCGCTTGCCAGAGCTGCGCCGACGCCCTCTCGAAGACCCCGAGCCGATGGAGACACCGATGGTCGAAGCCATGCCCCCCAATCCGACCCGCCGCCGCCTCGGGGCCGTGCTCGGCGCGGCCGCCCTGGCGCTCACGACGCTCGGGACGGCGGCGCAGGCGCAGACGCCGGTGCGCTTCACCCTCGACTGGCGCTTCGAGGGGCCGGCGGCGCCGTTCCTCGTCGCCCTCGACAAGGGCTACTACAAGCAGGAGGGGCTCGACGTCACCATCGACCCGGCCTCCGGCTCCCGCGAGCCGATCTCACGGGTGGCGTCGGGCACCTATGACATGGGCTTCGGCGACATCAACTCGATGATCCGGTTCCGGGACGAGAACCCGGGCGTGGACCTGAAGGCCGTGATGATGGTCTACAACCGGCCGCCCTTCGCCATCGTCGGGCGCAAGAGCCGGGGCATCGGCAAGGAGGTCGAGAGTCTCAAGGGCAAGAAGTTCGGCGCGCCCGTGGCCGATGCGGCCTTCGCCCAATGGCCGATCTTCAAGGCGGTCAACAAGATCGACGAGAAGGAGTGGAACCTGCGCTTCGAGAACGTGGGCTTCCCGGTGCGCGAGCCGATGCTGGCGCAGGGCGAGGTCGACGCGGTGTTCGGCTTCTCGATGTCGGTCGCGATCAACCTCAAGGCCCGCGGCGTGCCGGAGGACGACATCGTCATCATGCTGATGAGCGACTACGGGGTGGAACTCTACGGCAACGCCATCATGGTCAACCCGAAATTCGCCGCCGAGAAGCCGGAGGCGGTGCGCGGCTTCCTGCGCGCCTTCATGAAGGGGCTGCGCGACACCGTCGCCAAGCCGGAGGAGGCGGTGGCAAGCGTCCTCAAGCGCAACGACGTCGCCCGCAAGGACGTGGAGCTCGAGCGGCTCAACATGATCCTGTCCCAGAACATGATCGTGCCCGAGGTGAAGGAGCGCGGCTTCGGCGGCATCGACCCGGCCCGCATGGAGCGGGCGATCGAGCAGATCGGCCTCACCTTCACCTACAAGGCGAAGCCCAAGGTCGACGACGTGTTCACGGACCGGTTCCTGCCCGCCGCCGAGGAGCGCAAGATCCCCTGATCCGGCGCCCGGGCGTTCGCCCGGGCCTCTCCTCCGGCGAGACCCGCATGAACCCGTTCGTCGCCGTCGAAGGCGTCACGCACATCTATGCGGGGGCCGAGGACGGCGCCCCGGCGGTCGCCGATCTCACCCTCTCGGTCCGGGAGGGGGAGTTCGCGGCCATCGTCGGCCCGTCGGGCTGCGGCAAGTCCACCCTGATGAAGCTCGCGACCGGGCTGCAGTTTCCGGCCGCCGGCCGGGTGCTCGTCGCCGGCAAGCCGGTCACCGCCCCGGTCAAGCTCGCCGGGATGGCCTTCCAGAACCCGGTCATGCTGCCCTGGCGGACCACCCTCGAGAACCTGCTCCTGCCGCTCGAGATCGTCCAGCCGCACCGCTCCCGCATGCGCCGCCACCGGGGCGAGTACGTGGACCGCGCCGAGCGGCTCCTCGCCCAGGTCGGGCTGAAAGGGCAGGGCGAGAAGTTCCCCTGGCAGCTCTCCGGCGGCATGCAGCAGCGCGCCTCCCTGTGCCGGGCGCTCATCCACGAGCCGCAGCTCCTGATGCTCGACGAGCCCTTCGGGGCGCTCGACGCATTCACCCGCGAGGAGCTGTGGTGCGTCATCCGCGACCTGCACGCGGCGAACCGCTTCACCGTGATCCTCGTCACCCACGATTTGCGCGAGGCGACGTTCCTCGCCGACCGCATCTTCTGCATGAGCGCACGGCCCGGCCGCATCATCGCCGAGCGGGAGATCGGCATCCCGCGCCCGCGCGACCTCGAAGTGACCTACACGCAGGAATTCATCGACATCGTTCACGAGCTGCGCGGGCACATCGCGCAGGCCCGCTCGGCCGCGTGAGGACCCCGTGAAGAAGCGCCGCCTCGATCTCGTCCTCGCCCCGTGGCTGTTCACGATCGGCTTCTTCGTCTTTTGGGAGCTCTTCTGCCGCCTGTTCCGGGTCTCGACCTTCGTCCTGCCGGCCCCGACCGTGATCCTGCAGGCGATGTGGCAATACCAGAGCCAGCTCCTGTTCCACTCCTTCCACACGCTCTGGATGACGCTCGCCGGCTTCGGCATCGCCATCGTCTGCGGGCTCCTGCTCGGGGTCGCGCTCGGCGCCTCGCGCCTCGTCCATGTCGGCACCTACCCGCTGCTGATCGGCTTCAACGCCATTCCCAAGGTCGCGGTGGTGCCGATCCTGGTGATCTGGTTCGGGGTCGGATGGCTGCCGCCGGTGCTCACCGCCTTCCTGATCTCGTTCTTCCCGATCGTGGTGAACGTGGCGACGGGGCTCGCCACCATCGAGCCGGAGACCGAGGACGTCCTGCGCGCCCTCGGCGCCTCCAAGCGCGACATCGTCGTCAAGGTCGGCATCCC
>DATLFZ010000500.1:0-3696 GCA_035540795.1 Beijerinckiaceae bacterium
GCGTCGCGAACGTCCAGGTGCCGAACGAACGCGGCCGCGCCGCCGCGTCCCACGGAAGGGATCGATGATGCGTCGTCTCGAGGCCACGAACGATTTCGTGGTGAAGTTCGCCAACGTGAACGGGTCGGGCTCGGCCAGCGCCAACCGGCTGTTCGCCCGCTCCTTCCTGCGCATGGGCGTGCCGGTCGCCTCCCGCAACATCTTCCCGTCGAACATCCAGGGCCTGCCGACCTGGTACGAGGTGCGGGTGACGGAGGCGGGCCATCTCGGGCGCCGCGGCGGGGTCGACCTGATGGTCGCCATGAACCCGCAGACCTGGGACAAGGACATCCGCGAGATCGAACCCGGCGGCTACCTGTTCTACGATTCGACCCGGCCCCTGCCGCCGTCCAAGTTCCGCGCCGACGTGAACGTCGTCGGCATGCCGCTCACGGCCATCTGCAACGAGCGCTATTCCGATCCCCGCCAGCGCCAGCTGTTCAAGAACATCATCTACGTGGGCGCCCTCGCCCAGCTCCTCGGCATCGACCTCGACGAGGTGGAGAAGCTGATCGCCGAGCAGTTCCGGGGCAAGGACAAGCTGATCCCGCCCAACATCGAGGCCCTGCACATGGGCCGCGACCACGCGGCCGAGCACCTCGGCGACGCCATCGGCCTGAAGGTGCGCCGGGCCGACGCCGTCGGCGACCGCATCTTCATCGAGGGCAACGACGCGGCGGCGCTCGGCGCCGTCTACGGCGGCGCCACCGTCTGCGCCTGGTACCCGATCACCCCCTCGACCTCCATGGCCGAGGCCTTCGCCAAGCACTGCCGGCGCCTGCGCACGGAGCCCGAGACCGGCAAGGCGCGCCACGCCATCGTCCAGGCGGAGGACGAGCTCGCCTCGATCGGCATGGTGATCGGCGCCGCCTGGAACGGGGCGCGCGCCTTCACCGCCACCTCCGGCCCCGGTATCTCGCTGATGCAGGAGTTCATCGGGCTCGCCTATTTCGCCGAGATCCCGGCGGTGATCTTCGACGTGCAGCGGGGCGGGCCCTCGACCGGCATGCCGACCCGCACGCAGCAATCCGACATCCTCAGCGCGGCCTACGCCTCCCACGGCGACACCAAGCACGTGCTCCTCTTTCCCGAGGACCCGCGGGAATGCTTCGAGTTCGGGGCGCTCGCCTTCGACCTCGCCGACCGGCTGCAGACGCCGATCTTCGTCATGCTCGACCTCGACATCGGCATGAACGAGTGGCTGTGCGAGCCCCTCGCCTGGGAGGACGGCCGCCGCTTCGACCGGGGCAAGGTGCTCACGGCAGGGGACCTGGAGGCCGGACGCGAGTTCGGCCGCTACCTCGACGTCGACGGGGACGGCATCCCGTTCCGCACCTATCCGGGCACGCACCCGACCAAGGGCTCGTTCTTCACCCGAGGCACCTCGCGGGACCGCTTCGCCAAGTACACGGAGGAGGGGCCCGCCTACGTCGACAACATGCAGCGCCTCCTGCGCAAGTTCGAGACGGCGAAGCGCTACGTGCCGAAGCCGCTCAAGCGCGAGGCGGCGCGGCCGACCCGGTTCGGGGCGATCCATTTCGGCTCGACGGCGCCCGCGATGCGCGAGGCGCTCGCCGTTCTGGAGAGCCGGGACATCCACCTCGACACGCTCCGGGTGCGCGGCTTCCCCTTCGCCGAGGAGGTCATCGACTTCATCCTCGAACACGACCAGGTCTTCGTGATCGAGCAGAACCGGGACGCGCAGCTCAAGGCGCTGCTCGTCAACGAGGGCGCCATCGACCCGGCCCGGCTGATCTCCGTGCTGCACTACGACGGCACGCCGATCACCGCCCGCTTCATCATCGACGAGATCTCGCGCCGCTGGACCGTGCTGACCGGCGATCCCCGCAGAGAGGCCGCGGAATGACGTACCTCACCAAGCCCAAGCTCCACCACCCGAAGCTGCCGACCAACGATCTCGGCTACACGCACCGGGACTACGAGGGCGCCGTCTCGACGCTGTGCGCCGGCTGCGGCCACGATTCGATCTCGGCGGCGATCATCCAGGCCTGTTTCGAGCTCTCGATCCCGCCGCACCGGGTGGCGAAGCTGTCCGGCATCGGCTGCTCGTCCAAGACCCCGACCTACTTCTTGGGCGCGAGCCACGGCTTCAACTCGGTGCACGGGCGCATGCCGTCGGTCCTGACCGGGGCCAACCTCGCCAACCGCGACCTGATCTATCTCGGCGTGTCCGGCGACGGCGATTCCGCCTCGATCGGCCTCGGCCAGTTCGCGCATTGCATCCGGCGCGGCGTCAACATGGTCTACATCGTCGAGAACAACGGCGTGTACGGCCTCACCAAGGGCCAGTTCTCGGCCACCGCCGACAAGGGCTCGAAGTCGAAGCGCGGCGTCGGCAACCAGGATTCGCCGATCGACCTCGTCTCGATGGCGATCATGCTCGGGGCGACCTTCGTGGCCCGCTCGTTCTCCGGCGACAAGACGCAGCTCGTGCCGCTGATCAAGGCCGCCCTCGAGCACCGGGGCGCCGCCTTCATCGACTGCATCAGCCCCTGCGTCGCCTTCAACAACCACCCGGATTCGACCAAGAGCTACGACTACGTCCGCGCCCACAACGAGGCCGTGAACTTCCTCGACGTGATCGAATGGCGCGAGGAGATCGTCCTCGACCAGGCGCCGGGGACCCTGGAGCTCGTCACCCAGCACGACGGCTCGATCCTCAAGCTGCGCAAGCTGTCGCCCGACTACGACCCGACGAGCAAGCTCACCGCGCTCACCTACCTGACCGAGCGGCACGCGGCGAACGAGGTCGTCACCGGCCTCCTCTACGTCGATCCGCGCGGCGAGGACCTGCACGACCGGCTCGACACGGTCGAGACGCCGCTCAACCAGCTCGGCGAGGCCGAGCTGTGCCCGGGCGGCGCGGCGCTGGAGAAGATCAACGCCAGCCTGCGGTGAGCCCGTGGACCGGGACGCGGCCGCCCGCCTCCTGGCGGAGATCGCGGTCGAAGCGGGCGGCGTGATCGCGCGCCGTTACGGCGAGGGCTTCAGCGTCGCGCTCAAGGCGGACGCGAGCCCCGTCACCGAAGCGGACCTCGCCGCCGAGACCCTCATCCTCGCCCGACTGGGCGAGCGGCTGCCCGGGATCCCCGTCGTGTCGGAAGAGCGCTTCGCCAAGGGCGACGTCCCGGAGGTCGGCCGCGTCTTCGTCCTCGTCGATCCCCTCGACGGCACCCGGGAGTTCGTCGCCCGCAACGGCGAGTTCACGGTCAACATCGCCCTTATCGAGGACGGGGAGGCGATCGCCGGCGCGGTCTACGCACCGACGCGCGAGCGCGTCTGGTTCGGCGGCGCCGGCGCCTTTGCGGCGCAGGCGGCGCCCGGGCGGCCCGACGCGCTCAGCGCCGCCGCGCCGATCCGCGCCCGCCGTCCGCCGGCCGCGGGGCTTCTCGCCCTCGTCAGCCGCTCCCACAACCACGCCGGCAACGAGGCCTTCCTCGCCCGGCTGCCCGTCGCCGCTCGCCGGCCGCTCGGCTCGTCCCTGAAGTTCGGCCTGATCGCCGAAGGCCTCGGCGACCTCTACCCGCGCCTGACCCCCACCATGGAATGGGACGTCGCCGCCGGCCACGCGGTGCTCGCCGCCGCCGGCGGCCGGGTCACGGAGGCGGACGGGGCTCCCCTGCGCTACGGCAGGCC
>DATLFZ010000501.1:0-9324 GCA_035540795.1 Beijerinckiaceae bacterium
ATCCGGGTGAGGCCGCGGTCGCCGAGGACGGAGAGCGCCTCGGCGAGGTCGAGCCGTCCGTCCCGGCCGAGGCCGACCCGCAGCACCTCGGCCCCGGCGGCGGAGAGGGCCGCCTCCCGCTCCGCCGGGGCGCCGTGGCTCGTCAGGATCCAGGTCGGGACGCCCCGGGCGGTGGCGACGAGGCGGGCCTGCGGCGGGGTGCGCAGGGCCGCATCGACGACCACCCGGACGGGGCGCCGGTCCTCGAGCCCGGGCAGGCGGACGGTGAGCCGCGGATCGTCGGCCAGCACCGTGCCGATCCCGACCATGATCGCGTCCGCATGGGCGCGCAGCAGGTGGACCCGGGCGTTCGCCCCCTCCCCCGTGATCAGGAGGCGCGGCCCGGCCCCGGCGGCGAGCCCGTCGGCGGTGCGGGCGAGCTTCACCGTCACCGCCGGGCGCCCCTGCGTGACCCGCAGGATGTGGCCGCGGTGAGCCCGGCGCGACTCCTCCGCCAGGACGCCGCAGGCGACCGCCACGCCCGCCTGCGCGACCCGCGCATGGCCCCGTCCGCGCACCCGGGGGTCGGGGTCCTCGAGGCCGGTGACGAGGCGCGCGATGCCGGCCTCCACCACCGCCTCCGCGCAGGGCGGCGTGCGGCCGTGGTGGGAACAGGGTTCGAGGGAGACGTAGAGGGTGGCGCCCTTCGCCGCCGCGCCGGCGGCCTCGAGGGCGAGCCGCTCCGCATGGGGCCGCCCGCCGGCCTGGGTGATGCCCTGCGCGACGATCACGGGCTCGTCGCCGCCGGCGACCACGAGGGCGCCGACGCTCGGGTTCGGCCAGGTCAGGCCGAGATGGCGCTCCCCGAGCGCCAGCGCCATGCGCATGAAGCGGGCGTCCCGCGCGGAACTCATGCCTTCGCGGCCGTCCGGGCCGGCCGGCCGGCCTCCTCCTCGCTGGTCAGCGAACCGATCAAGGCCTCGAAATCCTTGGCCTCCCGGAAATTCTTGTACACCGAGGCGAAGCGGACATAGGCCACGTCGTCGAGGCCCTTGAGGCCTTCCATGACGAGGGCGCCGATCTGCTCGCTCGTGACCTCGCCCTCGCCCAGGCTCTCGAGCTGGCGCACGATGCCGTTGATCATGCGCTCGACCCGGTCCGGGTCCACCGGGCGCTTGCGCAGGGCCACCTCGACCGAGCGCTGCAGCTTGTCCCGGTCGAACGGCACCCGCCGGCCGGAGCGCTTGGCGACCACGAGCTCGCGCAGCTGCACCCGCTCGAAGGTGGTGAAGCGGCCGCCGCAATCCGGGCAGGCGCGCCGGCGCCGGATCGAGGACGAGTCGTCGGTCGGACGCGAATCCTTCACCTGCGTGTCGAGGCTTCCGCAATAGGGGCAGCGCATGCGCTCACCCGTAGATCGGGAAGCGCGCGGTCAGCTCGTGGACGCGGGCCTTCACCGACGCCTCGGTCGCCTCGTTGGCGACGTCGCCGCGGGCGGCGAGGCCGTCGAGCACCTCGACCACGAGCTCGCCCACCTTGCGGAACTCGGCGAGGCCGAAGCCGCGGGTGGTGCAGGCCGGCGTGCCGAGGCGGATTCCGGAGGTGACCATCGGCTTCTCCGGGTCGAAGGGCACGCCGTTCTTATTGCAGGTCAGGTGCGCGCGCCCGAGGGCCGCCTCGGCGTCGCGGCCGGTCAGCTTCTTCGGCCGCAGGTCGACCAGCATCAGGTGGTTGTCCGTCCCCCCGGCGACGATGGCGTAGCCCGCCCCGGCGATCGTCTCCGCGAGCGTCTTGGCGTTGTCGACGACGGCGCGGGCGTAGAGCTTGAAGTCGGGCCGGAGCGCCTCGCCGAAGGCGACCGCCTTCGCGGCGATCACGTGCATGAGGGGCCCGCCCTGGAGGCCCGGGAAGATCGCCGAGTTGAACTTCTTCGCGAGCTCCTCGTCGTTGGTGAGGATCATGCCGCCGCGAGGCCCGCGCAGGGTCTTGTGGGTGGTGGTGGTCGCCACATGCGCGTGCGGGAACGGCGAGGGGTGGACGCCGCCCGCCACCAGCCCGGCGAAATGGGCGATGTCGACCATGAACCAGGCGCCGACCGCGTCGCAGATCGCGCGGAAGCGGGCGAAGTCCCAGAAGCGCGAATAGGCCGAGCCGCCGGCGACGATCACCTTGGGCCGGTGCTCGTGGGCGAGGCGCTCGACCTGGTCCATGTCGACCCGCTGGTCGTCCGGGCGCACGCCGTAGCTCACCACGTTGAACCACTTGCCGGACATGTTCACCGGCGAGCCGTGCGTCAGGTGCCCGCCCGAGGCGAGGTCGAGCCCCATGAAGGTGTCGCCGGGCTTCATCAGCGCCATGAACACCGCCTGGTTGGCCTGGCTGCCCGAGTTCGGCTGGACGTTGGCGAAGCGGCAGTCGAAGAGGCGGCAGGCCCGCTCGATCGCGACCCGCTCGGCGATGTCCACGAACTGGCACCCGCCGTAGTAGCGCCGGCCGGGATAGCCTTCCGCGTACTTGTTGGTCATCACCGAGCCCTGCGCCTCGAGCACGGCGCGGGAGACGATGTTCTCCGAGGCGATGAGTTCGATCTCGTGGCGCTGGCGGCCGAGCTCGAGCTCGATCGCCCGAAAGATCTCCGGATCGGCGTCCTTAAGAGACTCGGAAAAGAAGCTGTTGGACCGGTGCACGGTCGCCTCGCTCGCGCTCATGCTCGCCTCGATGTGTCACCCGCCGGGCGGGGTCGGGCACGAGCCAGGCCGCGGGCGGGCCCGCCCTTAGCATGGGCTCTCCGCGGGCGCCAAGTCGCCCGCACAGGGCCGCCTCTGCCTTCGGCATGCCCGTCCTTCCCAGAGGCGAACGCCGTTTTTCGCAGTTGCGAAGGCATTTCTACCGCAATGCAGCGCAAAAGTCAGTAAAGCTGACCTTTCCACGAGTTCGCGAGCGTGTTGCGCGTTCCTGCCATACAATATACAAAGACCAGCACGGCGTGAGACCCGACGCGGCCACGCTGAAAGGACAAGGTTCGGCCGAGGGCACGGCCGCTCGCGAGATCAAAGAGCCCGAAGGAGGAAAGCAGCCCATGAACCGCAGGACCCGTTTCGCAACCGTGCTCGCCGTCGCGGCGGCTCCCTTCGCCGCCCTCCCGGCGGCGGCCTGGGAGCCGTCCAAGCCCGTCGAGTTCGTCGTGCCCGCCGGCAGCGGCGGCGGCGCCGACCAGATGGCCCGGACCGTCCAGGGCATCGTCCAGAAGCACAACCTGATGAGCCAGCCCCTCGTCGTCGTGAACAAGGGCGGCGGCGCCGGCGCGGCCGGGTTCCTCGACGTGAAGGGCACCCGCGACCCGCACAAGCTCATCATCACCCTGTCGAACCTGTTCACGACCCCGCTCGGCACCGGCATTCCCTTCAACTGGAAGGACCTCACGCCGGTCGAGATGCTGGCCCTCGACAACTTCATCCTCTGGGTCCACGCGGACACGCCCTACAAGACCCCGAAGGAGTACATCGACGCGGTCAAGGCCAAGCCCGGCGAGTTCAAGATGGGCGGCACCGGCTCGCGCCAGGAGGACCAGATCATCACGGTCGCCATCGAGCAGGCGACCGGCGCCAAGTTCACCTACGTGCCCTACGGCGGCGGCGGCGAGGTGGCGGTCCAGCTCGTCGGCAAGCACGTCGACTCGACCGTCAACAACCCGATCGAGGCGGTCGCCCAGTGGCGTGCCGGGACGCTGCGCCCGCTCTGCGTCTTCGACGAGGAGCGGATGCCCTACACGCAGAAGATCACCGACACGATGTCGTGGAACGACGTCCCGACCTGCAGGGAAGCCGGGCTCGACGTGACCTACCAGATGCTGCGCGGCATCTTCATGCCGGCGGCCGGCAAGGAAGAGCACGTCAAGTACTGGAACAACATCTTCACCAAGGTCCGCGAGACGGACGACTGGAAGAACCTGATGGCCCAGGGCGGCTTCAACCCGCGCAACCTGAAGGGCCAGGAATACGTGAAGTGGCTCGAAGGTGCCGAGAAGATGCACCGCGAGCTGATGGACAAGGCCGGCTTCCTCAAGAAGTGACGAAAGCGTCCGCCGCCGGGGTCCTCCCGGCGGCGGCGCCACAGGGATGGAAACGCACATGCAGGACAACGAAGCCCAGGTCGGCGGCGTCCCGACCCGCGTCATGGAGATCGTCGTCGCCGGCACCCTCATGGCCGTCGGCGCCGTCGTCATCTACGATTCCCTGCGTCTCGGCGCCGGCTGGACCTCGATGGGGCCCGGCTCCGGCTTCTTCCCCTTCTACATCGGCCTGCTGCTGTTCCTCGCGAGCGCCGGCACCCTCGTGGTGAACCTCCTCGTGCGCTCGGCGTCGACCGGCTACTTCGTCGACTGGACGCGCTTCAGCCGGGTGCTGCAGGTCTTCGTCCCGACCGCGATCTTCATCGGCGCGACGCCCTTCATCGGCATCTACGTGTCGGCGGCGATCTTCATCGCCTACTTCATGACCGTGAACGGCCGCTATCCGGTGCGCCTGACGCTGCCGATCAGCCTCGGCGTGCCGCTGGTCTTCTTCTTCATGTTCGAGCGCTGGTTCCTGGTGCCCCTCCCGAAGGGGCCGCTGGAGCGCCTGATAGGGCTGTGAGCCGGGGCCTTCCCCGGGGAGTGAATTCGATCGGGTGACCGGGCGGGGGAGCCGCCCGCGGGCGCCACGGAGCCGACCATGCAGGAAATGATCTCGCTGTTCCAGGGTCTCGCGACGGTCGTCGACCCGTACAACTTCGTGCTGATGTCGATCGGCATCGTGCTCGGCCTCGTGGTCGGCCTCCTGCCCGGCCTCGGCGGCGCCAACGGCATCGCCATCCTGCTGCCGCTCACCTTCTCGATGAACCCGACCTCGGGCATCATCATGCTGGCGAGCATCTACTGGGGCTCGCTGTTCGGCGGCGCGATCTCGTCGATCCTGTTCAACATCCCGGGCTGCTCGTGGTCGGTGGCGACCACCTTCGACGGCTATCCGATGGCCCAGCGCGGCCGCGCGGCCGAGGCGCTCACCGCCTCCTTCACGGCCTCGTTCATCGGCGCCTTCTTCGCGGTCCTCGTCATCACCTTCCTGGCGCCGCTCGTCGCCCGCTTCGCTCTGCGCTTCGGCCCGCCGGAATTCTTCGCGGTCATGCTGCTGACCTTCTGCAGCTTCATCGCCACCGGCAAGGAACCGCCGCTCAAGGTCATCGCCTCGATGATGCTCGGCTTCGCCCTCGCGGCGATCGGCCTCGACCTCGTCACCGGCGACCTGCGCCTGACCTTCGGCTCGAGCGAGGCCCTGCGCGGGGTGCACTTCCTCGTCGCCGTCATCGGCCTGTTCGGCATCGGCGAGATCCTGCTCACCATGGAGCAGGGGCTCGCCTTCAAGGGCAAGAGCGCCAAGATCAACCTGCGCGTCGTGCTCCAGACCTGGGCCGAGATGCCCCGCTACTGGTGGACCATCCTGCGCAGCGCGCTGATCGGCTGCTGGATGGGCATCACCCCCGGCGGCGCCACGCCGGCCTCGTTCATGAGCTACGGCCTCGCCAAGCGCTTCTCGAAGCGCGGCAACGAGTTCGGCAAGGGCGAGATCGAGGGCGACTACGCCCCCGAGACCGGCAACAACGCCGCCGGCACATCGGCTCTCCTGCCCATGCTGACCCTCGGTATCCCGGGCTCGCCGACCGCGGCGGTGCTGCTCGGCGGCCTGATGATCTGGGGCCTGCAGCCCGGCCCGCTGCTCTTCACCGAGCAGAAGGACTTCGTGTGGGGCCTCATCGCCAGCATGTACGTGGCGAACCTCGTGGCGCTGCTCATCGTGCTGACCACGGTGCCGTACCTCGCCGCCATCCTGCGCATCCCGTTCAGCATCATCGCGCCGATCATCATCGCGGTGTGCTCGATCGGCGCCTACACGATCGCGAACGAGTTCGGCGACGTCCTGTACATGCTGTTCTTCGGCGTGGTCGGCTACGTCTTCAAGAAGCTGCAGTACCCGCTCGCGCCGCTCGTGCTGGCGCTGGTGCTCGGCGGCACGGCGGAGAGCTCGTTCCGCCAGGCGCTGCTGATGTCGCAGGGCTCGCTCACCATCTTCTGGGCGAACCCGCTCGTCGCGACCATGGTGACGCTGGCGCTCCTGATGCTGTGCTGGCCGCTCATCACCGCGCTCCTCGCCCGCCTCAAGGCCCGCCGCCCGGCGGTCCCCGCCGCCCCGGCCGAGTGAGCCGATCGACGCCGCGGCACCAACGCCGCGGCGTCCCGCTTCCGGACCCAGGAAAAGCGATCAACGGAATGCGGATGTGAAACCGTTTCAGCCCCCGCCCGGACATGTTAAGGCCGCGCACGTCGTCCTGCCGGACCCGAACGGACCCGTCGTCGTGCCGCCGAAGCTGAACATCGCCCCGATCGAGACGACCGCGAGCCTGCGCACCCTCGCCTACGACGCGATCAAGCGCGCGATCACGGAGATGGACATCTACGGCCATCCCCACGAGATCCGCCTCGACGAGCGCCAGCTGAGCCAGGATCTCGGGGTCAGCCGCACCCCGATCCGCGAGGCGCTGACCCTCCTCGAGCAGGAAGGGTTCGTGCGCTCGGCGCCCCGGCGCGGCATCTTCGTCGTGCGCAAGTCCAAGCGCGAGATCATCGAGATGATCCTGGTCTGGGCGGCGCTCGAGAGCATGGCCGCCCGCCTCGCCGCCGAACGGGCGAGCGCCGCCGAGATCGAGGCCCTGCGCCACGTCTTCGACCGCTTCCGGACCGAGCCGCCGGAGGAGCACCCGGACGAGTACTCGGAGGCCAACATGGCCTTCCACCAGACCATCATCCGGCTGAGCGGCTGCGCGCTGATCGGCGAGATGATCGAGAACCTGTTCATCCACATGCGGGCGATCCGCGCCGTGTCGATGCGCCAGCAGGACCGCACCAAACGTTCGATCGAGGAGCACCGGCAGATCATCGCCGCCCTCGAGGCCCGGGACGCCGACCGGGCCGAGCGGCTCGTGCGCGACCATACGCTGGGCCTCGCCGCGCACGTCGAGCGCTACGGCGTCTTCCCCGAATAGAAGGTCCTACCGCGGCGCCACCGCGCGGGCGGCGGACGCGGCGGCGTCGGCGAAGGCCTGCGCGTACCGGCTGCCGAGGGCGAACCCGGCTTCGGCCTGGACGCGGAAGGCCCAGAGCTGGAGCGCCATGAGATCGGCCGGCGTGCGGCAGGCGGCGAGCCGAGCGAGATAAGCCTGGACCGGTTCGAGCCCCGACGGCGGCACCGGCGGGGCCCGATCCCGCGGGGCGCCCGCGGCCGCGTCAGCGGCCTTCCGCCCCTGCTCGTCGACGAAGACCCAGCTCTCCGGGTCCCAGGCGGTCGCGGGCGAGCCCCCGGCCGGGGGCGCCGACGGGAAGGCGATCGTCTTGCGGGTCATGCGGCCTGCCGCTCCTCGGCGGTGTCGAAGGCGGCGACGAGCGCCTCGATCTCCCGGGCCGCGTCGCTGCGCGGGGCCGCCTCGCCGACCGCGAGCCCCGCCCCGGCGCACTCGGCGAACAGCACCCGCTGACCGATAGGCGGCTCGAGCACCGGCAGGCCGAGGGCCGCGAGCGCCGTCGCCACGTCGCGGCCGATGGCGGTGCGCCCGATCCGGCGGTTGACGACGAAGGCGGCGCGCAGGTCCCTGTACTGCGACGCCTCGCGGATCAGGGCGACCGTGTCGGCCGCCGCCCAGACGTCGTAGGCGGAGGGCTGGACCGGGACGAGGACGAGATCGCTCGCGAGGATCGCCGAGCGCGCGAGCTCGTTCGTCCGCGGCGCCCCGTCGACGACGACGCGATCGTAGCCTCGTGCGACCTGCGGCAGCTCGCGGTGGAGCGTCGGCTTCGCCATGCCGACGACGGGAAAGAGCGGCGCCGCCGCCCGGGCGCTCGACCAGGCGAGGGCGCTGCCTTGCGGATCCGCGTCGACGAGGAGCACGCGGCGCCCGCCCCGCGCCAGGGCGGCGGCGATGTTGACGGCGAGCGTCGTCTTGCCGACTCCGCCCTTCTGGCTCAGCACGCCGATGATCATGACAGGGCCCCGCTCGGGCCCAGGATCGGCGCTGATGGTTAACGGCGGGTTAGCGCTGCGGCGGCGCCCGGTACTCCTCCTCGGCGACCGGCTCCATCCAGGTCACGTGGACCCCGTCCAGGTGCTCGTGCAGCGCGAGATGGACCATGCCGTGGTCCGGGGAGGCCCCGTGCCAGTGCTTTTCGTGCGGCGGGATCCACACCGTGTCCCCCGGCCGGATCTCCCGCACCGGACCGCCCCAGCTCTGCACCCGGCCGATGCCGGACACGACGTGCAGCGTCTGGCCGAGGGGATGGGTGTGCCAGACGGTCCGGGCGCCCGGCTCGAAGGCGACCCGCGCCGCGCGGATGCGCGCCGGCGCCGGGGCGTCGATCAGGATGTCCTGCCAGACGGTGCCGGTGAACCAGTCGGAATTGGCGCGCCGGGTCGGGCCGGCGTCGGGGGGGCGGATCTCCATCGCTCGCTCCTCGCGTTCGGCGCAGGAGAACCTCACCCCGGCTCCTCTGTCGAGGGGCTTGCGGCGGCGCGGCGCTCCGCCGCGGCCCTCGCCCGCAAGCCGTCGAGATCGAGCCAGGCGCCGTCCGGGGCGGCGATGTGGAGCTTCTTCATGTCGCGCCGGAGCATCTCCTCCGCGGCTTCGAGGGCCTCCGCGGCGGTCCGCGCCCGCCACTGGTTCCACTGGAAGACCGGCGGTCGCGTCCGGGCGCTGATCCAATAGGTCACGGCTGCCTCCGAACGGAGCCGGAGGCCCGGCGTCGCGCACCCTGTGAACCCGGAACGGGGGCCTTCGCGTTGACGCCCGTCTCCGGGAGAAGGCGATGGCCAAGGCGATCCACGCGATGATCCGCGCCCTCGACGAGGAACGCTCCGTGCGCTTCTACCGCGAGGCTTTCGGGCTCGAAATCGCGGATCGTTTCCCGTTCGAGGGTTTCACGCTCGTCTACCTGCGCAACCCCGAGGCGGATTTCGAGCTCGAGCTGACCGTCAACCACGGGCGCGCGCAGCCTTACGCCCTCGGCGACGGCTACGGCCATCTCGCCTTCGCGGTCGACGATCTCGAGGCCGAGCACGCGCGCTTCGCCGCTCAGGGCTTGGCGCCGGAGCCGGTCAAGGAGTTTCACCGGGACGGCGCCCTCCTCGCGAAGTTCTTCTTCGTGCAGGACCCGGACGGCTACCGGATCGAGGTGCTGCAACGGCACGGGCGCTACCGCTGAGGCTCGCCCCTAGACGCGGGGCAGCGGGTTCGTCGGCCCGCTCGGCAGGTCGTGCTTGGGGC
>DATLFZ010000502.1:0-16782 GCA_035540795.1 Beijerinckiaceae bacterium
CAGCAGGAGGAAAACGAGTACGCGCACCATCGCCGAACCCCGAAGGACCGGCGATCATGGTTGCCGCGCGCTTAAGATTCCGTGTCGCCGACGAGGATCAGGTGGAGCCGGCGGGGGCCGTGGGCGCCCAGAAGCAGGGTCTGCTCGATGTCGGCGGAGCGCGACGGGCCGGTGATGAAGTTCACCGTCCGCGGCATCTCGCCCCGGCCGTAGGCTTCCCGCACCCGGTCGAAGGCGGCCTCGTAGTCGCCGACCACGTCCTTCGCCGCGACCACCACGATGTGGTTGTCCGGCAGGAAGTTGAGCGTCGAGGGGTTCTCGGGGCCGGACACCATCACGAGGGTGCCGGTCTCGGCGACGGCGGCGAAGGCGTGGCTCACCCCGTTGAGGTCGGCCCCGCCGGTGCGGCCCCGGGCGACCTCGAGCTGGGTGTCGCTCCAGGGCATCGCCGACAGGCGCGGGTCGTCGCCCATGCGGAAGGCGGCGGGCAGGTTGTGGTTGCGCAGGAAGGCCGCCACCGCCGCCGGCACGTCCGCCGGCCGTTCCACCCGGGCGACGGTCGCCATGGCGAGCTCGGCCTGCGTGCGGAACACGTCGAGGAGCGCGGCGCCGGAGGCCTGTCCCCGGGCCGGGATCAGCCCCTTGGGCGCCTGCGCCAGCCGGTCCGCCACCGCCTGCCGGCGCGTGCGCTCGTCGCCCTTCACCCCGAGGGAGCGCCGGATGGCCTGGAACACGTCGTCGCGGGGGGCGGTCATGGCGCGGGCGTCCGGAAGGAGAAATGGTTGCGGCTCATCCCGCCCGGCGCCCCCGCTCCGCCCGCCAGCGGGCCTGGAAGGTGCCGCCCTGGGGAGCGGGGAGGTCGCGGTGCTTCGTCCAACCGCCGGCGAAGGGCAGCCAGGCGAAGCGGCCCTTGCGGCCGAACAGGGCAAGGGCGCCGATGCCGAGGCGCGTCGCTACGCGGTAGAGCGCGGGGCGGCGGGCGAACCAGCTCCACAGGCGCAGGCCCGAGCGCACCGTCGCCGGGGTGAGGTGGCGTTCGAACTCGCGCTCGCGCCAGTGCCGCATCAGCTTCGGCAGCGGGATGCGGACCGGGCAGACGCTCTCGCAGCGCCCGCAGAAGGTCGAGGCGTTCGGCAGGTGCCCCGCCTTGTCGACCCCGATCAGCGTCGGGGTCAGCACGGAACCCATCGGCCCGGGATAGACCCAGCCGTAGGCGTGGCCGCCGACGGCCTGGTAGACCGGGCAGTGGTTCATGCAGGCGCCGCAACGGATGCAGCGCAGCATGTCCTGAAAACTCGTCCCGAGCATGGCCGAGCGGCCGTTGTCCAGGATCACGACATGGTAGGCCTGCGGCCCGTCCACGTCCGGCTCCCGCCGCGGGCCGGTCGAGAAGGTCGTGTAGACCGACATGTCCTGCCCGGTCGCCGAGCGGGCGAGGACGCGCAGGATCTGGCTCACGTCGGCGAGCGTCGGCACCAGCTTCTCGAGGGAAGCGAGCACGATGTGCGTCTTCGGCAGGATCTGCGTCAGGTCGCCGTTGCCCTCGTTGGTGACGATCACCGAGGTGCCGGTCTCGGCGACGAGGAAGTTGGCGCCGGTGATGCCGACGTCGGCGGCGAGGAAGCGCTCGCGCAGCACCGCGCGGGCCTCGGCGAGGAGCGTCACCGGCTCCGACAGGTCGCGCGCCGGATCGAGGCCCTTGTGGGCGCGGCGGAAATCGGCCTCCACCTGGCTCGCGTTGACGTGCACCGCCGGGGCGATGATGTGGCTCGGGATCTCGTTGCGCAGCTGGATGATGTACTCGCCGAGGTCGGTCTCGACCGGGACGATGCCGGCCGCCTCGAGATGGGCGTTGAGCCCGATCTCCTCGGCGATCATCGACTTGCCCTTGGTGACCGTCCGCGCCCCCGCCTCCCGGCAGAGCGACAGGACGATGTCGCGGGCCTCGGCGGCGGTGCGGGCGTAGTGCACGTGGCCGCCGCTCGCCCGCACCTTGGCCTCGTAGGCTTCGAGGTAGAGGTCGAGATGGGCCAGCGTGTGGTCCTTGATGTCCCGGGCGGCGTCGCGCAGGGCCTCGAATTCGGGCAGCCGGTCGGCCGCGGCCTTGCGACGGTCGATGAAGCCGCGCTTGACGTTGGACAGCGCCCGCTGGAGCTGCACGTCGGCGAGCGCGCGGGCGGCGTTCTCCTTGAAGCGGGGGGAGGTGGCGACGGTCATGGATCCTGCCTTCCCGCCCCTCATACCGCGAAACCGGCGGGGCGCGGAACAGGAACTCGACGCGCCTAACGGGCCGTGCGCTGCTCCCCGATGCGGCTCGCGAGGTAGCCGATGGTGCGGGCGTAGTTCTCGGACCGGTTCCACTCCCGCAGGGCCTTGAAGTTGGCCGTCCCGGGCCCCCAGGGCTGGCCGCGCTGCCAGCCGTGGGCGCGCAGGAAGTTCGCCGTCGAGGCGAGGACGTCCGGGACGCTGTTGAACAGGTCGCGGCGGCCGTCGCCGTCGTAGTCGACGGCGAAGCGGTAGTAGCTCGAGGCCATGAACTGGGTCTGGCCGAGTTCGCCCGCCCAGGCGCCGCGCATCTGCGCCGGGGTGAGGTCGCCCCGCTGGATCACCCGCAGGGCGTCGAAGAGGTTGCGCTTGAACAGGTCCGTGCGCCGGCAATCGTAGGCGAGGGTGGCGAGGGAGCGCATGGTCGAGAGGTTGCCCTTGGCCGCGCCGAAGTCGCTCTCGAGACCCCAGATCGCCACGATGATCGCGCTCGGCACGCCGAACTCGTTCTCGATCCGGGAGAGGAGGGCGCCGTGCTGGCGCAGGAGCGCCGAACCTCTCTGGATGCGGTAGGGCGGCACCATCTTGCGGACGAAATCCTCGTAGCTCTGGCGGAAGAAGCGCTGGCCCCGGTCGCGCCGGATCACGTCGCGGTCGAAGGTGAGCCCGGCGAGGCCGGTGCGGATCGCCGCCGGCGCGATCCCCTGCGCCGCCGCCTCCTGCGCGACGTCCCGCAGCCACTTGTCGAACCCGGCCGGGTCCTCGCAGGTCGCCTGGGCCGCGGCCCCGCCCGCCAGCGTACAGGCGAGGAGCGCCGCGACGAGGCCCGCCCGCCACGGGCGTCCGACCCTCCGCGCGCCCTTGCCGCGCCGGCCTGCAACGGAACCCAACCCGGTCATCCGGAACTCCCCTGTCTTTCGCGCGTCGTCCTGGCTGCGGCACGCTTCGCCGCGACTGTGCAAAGAAAGATGGCACGGCAAAGGTTCCCTCGCATGCTCGGTGCAGCCGCGCTGGCGCTGCTCGCGGCCACGTCCGCCCGCGCGGCGGTCGACGCGACCGGCTCGGTGGTGCGGCCCTCCGCCGTCCCGGTCGAGCGCGAGGCCCGGTTCGATCCGGCGCGCGGCGAGACCCGGATCGCGGCACGCCTCGGCGACCTGTGCCTCTCGGGAAGCCTGCCCGGGCGCTGGACCCTTTCGCGCGAGGGCGACGCGCTGCGGCTCGCCGAAGGCGAGGGGGCGCAGGTCGGCGTGGCGCTCCATCCGGCGGCTCTCGCCGACGGCGAGATCCTCGCCGGGCACGCCGCGTCCCTGCAGCGCGACTACGAGGCGATGCTCGGCCGTCCGGCCCAGGCGGCGGCGGTCGAGACGATCCCGGGCCTCGCGGCGGTGCGCTGGAGCGCGACCTGGTTCGACGCGAACTTCGCCGGCGCCGGCGCCCTGTCCCTGGACCGCGTGATCGTGCAGGCGGGCCCGGGGGAGGTGGTCGAGATCGAACTCGAGGCCGGGCGCGGCGCGGACGCGCTGGCGGCGCTCCTGCTCGCGAGCGTCGTGGTCGGACCCGGCGCCGCCTGCGCCGAGTGAGCGAGGCCACCAAAAAGTAAGGCTAAAGGTTAGGGTTAAGTCCCGCTTAACGATCTTCTGTCAACGTCCCCTCGTTGCATCCGGCGTGGGCCGAGCCCGCGCGAACGAAGGGACCCTGTCATGGGCAGCTTCAACCGAATCGCTCTGGCGGGACTGTTCGGCCTCGCCGCCACGACCGCGCTCGCGGCCGACTTTCCGTATCCCGCGCCGCAGCCCGTCATGCCGCCGCCTCCGGCCCCCGTCGAGGTGGGCGGCGGCTGGTACCTGCGCGGCGATGTCGGCGTCGGCATCCTGGACTTCGACAAGTTCGAAGGGGTGAACACCACGGTGCCGGTCGGCTTCGTCCCGCCGCCGGGCGGCTACCGCCTCGATTCGAAGGTCGCCGCGGACCAGGCCTTCGTCGGGTTCGGCTTCGGCTGGCAGTTCAATTCCTGGTTCCGGGCCGACGTCACCGGGGAGTACCGCAGCGCCGCCCAGATCAAGACCACGGAGAGCTACATCTATCCGGGCCAGCCCTTCCGGAGCGCCAACATCGTCGACGGCAAGCTCTCGAGCGTCGTCGGCCTCGTCAACGCCTATTTCGACCTCGGCAGCTGGGGCGGGTTCAGCCCGTTCGTCGGCGCCGGCGTCGGCTTCGCCCGCCACAAGACGATGGGCTTCACCGACGTGGGCATCGGCTTCGCGGGCGGCGGTGGCGGCTACGGGATCGACAAGGACCGGACCGGTCTCGCCTGGGCGATCCACGCTGGCATCGGCTACGACGTGACGCCGAACGTGAAGCTCGAACTCGCCTACCGCTACCTCAACATGGGCAAGGCCGAGGCCGGACCGATCACCTGCTACGCGGCCCCGGGCGCCTGCCTCTCGACCGTGTACACCTACAAGACCCTCGACTCGCACGACCTCAAGATCGGCATGCGCTGGATGTTCGGCGCGCCGGTGGCGATGGCGCCGATGCCGATGGGCGAGCCGATCATGCGCAAGTACTGATCCGGCCGAACGCTTCCGACAAGGCCCCCGCGACCCGGTCGCGGGGGCCTTGTCGCGTTCGGGATCCGCGCCGCCGGGGCGCCCCGGACCGCGTTCGCGCGGACAGATGCGAATACTTGCCCTTTGTTTGGCGAGACAGTCGGCCGAAGAAAACGCGGTGCGCTCCACGCTCTATGTCGGCATTCCTATGGTAAAGACGAATCGATCGCATTCGACGCTGGAATCTGGGAAAAGAGGCGGGAGAGGAAAGTAGAGCAAGGTCTGGCGGTCGAATCATCTGTCGAATCGCCGTCCCGTGCGGAACCCGGCGCGATTCGCGACGTTGGGTTGATCAAGCGTGGCCATAGCCCCGCGATCGAGCCAAGGAGGCGAGGGATGCCGAAAGGCGATCAGACCAAGACGGGCGGCCGCTCCGGCGCCGCCGGCAAGGACGACAAGACGGCCGCCGGATCCGAGACCAAGAAGACCAGAGCCGGAGCCGCGACGCGCTCGACCGCCGGCGCCGGCGCCGGCAAGGCCGGGGAGAAGAGCGGCGCGAAGACGAGCGCGAAATCGAGCTCCAAGCCGAGCGCCAAGGGCGCGGGCCAGGAGGCGAAGTCCGGCGCCCGCTCCGCGACCAAGTCCGCCGGCAAGTCCGGCACGACCTCCACGACCAAGTCGGCCGGCTCGTCCGGCGCGACCCGCGGGAGCGCCGCGTCGTCGAGCTCGGGTTCGGGCCGCGGCGCCGCCGCGACCGGCCGGTCCACCGCCCGCTCCGCCTCGGGATCGAGCGCGGCGCGCGGCGGCAAGACGGCGGGCTCCGGTGCCGCCCGGGGAGCCGCGGCGCGTTCGAGCGCGCGATCCTCGACCGCGTCGGCCGGCAAGTCCGGCGGCGCCGCCGGCAAGTCGGCCACCGCAGGCAAGTCGGGCACCGCGGGGAAAGCGAGCGGATCGGGCGCCTCGAAGGGGGCCGGGACCCGCTCGGGCGCGGGCAAGGCGGCCGGGGTCGGGAAGGCCGCGGGCGCCAAGGCGAGCACCGGCGCGGGCCGGGGCAAGAGCGCGGGTTCGGCCGCCAACGGCGCCAAGGCCCCGAGCCGCTCCGCGGCGAAGAGCGCCTCGACCTCCGCGGCGAAGAGCGCCAGCCCGGGCAAGACCTCCCGCGCCAAGCCGGGCTCGAAGGAGACCCGCTGAGGCGGATCGGCGTGGGGTCCGCCCCACGCCGCTCAATCGTACTTGCGGTCGTCGACGATGACCTTGCCGTCGTTGGGCAGGCTGCCCGGGGCGACGAAGTCCACCACGCCCTTCAGCTTGGTCACGTTCTGCAAGGTGTTCCGCACCGCCGCCGCGAGCCCTTCCGTGGGCGTCGCGGCCTCGGCGGCGAGCGTCATGACGTCGGTCTCGCCCGCGCGGGTCACGATCAGGCGCACCCGCCCGAGCTCCGGATGGCGGCGGGCGATCTCGGCGACCTGCTCCGGGCGCACGAACATGCCCTTGACCTTCGCGGTCTGGTCGGCCCGGCCGAGCCAGCCGCGGATGCGCCGCCCCGTGCGCCCGCACGGGCTTTCGCCGGGCATGATCGCGGTGAGGTCGCCGAGCGCCAGGCGGATTTGCGGGTGGTCCGGGTCGAGATTGGTGACCACGATTTCGCCGACGTCGCCGTCGGGCACCGGGTCGCCGGTGCCGGGCCGCACGATCTCCACGACGAGATTCTCGTTCACGACCATCCCCTCACGGGCCGCGGTCTCGAACGCGACGATGCCGAGATCGGCGGTGGCGTAGGCCTGGTAGGCGTCGATGCCGCGGCCGGCGATCTCCTGCTGCAGGGATTTCGGGAAGGCGGCGCCGGAGACGAGCGCCTTGCGGAGGGAGGAGGCGTCGCGGCCAGCCTTCTCGGCCGAGTCGAGCAGGATCTTGAGAAAGTCCGGAGTGCCGCAATAGCCGACCGGCCGGAAGGCCTCGATCACTTCGAGCTGCTGCTCGGTGTTGCCGGGTCCGGCCGGGATCACCACGCAGCCGAGCGCCCGGGCGCCCGAATCCATCATGAAGCCGCCGGGCACGAGGTGGTAGCTGAAGGTGTTGAGGACCACGTCGCCGGCGCGAAAGCCCATGGCGTGCAGCGCCCGCGCGCAGCCCCAGGGGTCGGCATGGGCGCCCTCCGGCTCGAAAATCGGGCCGGGCGAGGTGAACAGGCGCCCGAAGGCGGAGAGCGGCGCCGGGACGAAGCCGCCGAAGGGCGGGTTCGCCTTCTGCAGCGCCGGCAGGTCCGCCTTGCGCAGGACCGGGAGGCGGGCGAGGGCGGCGCGGTCGCGCACCGCCGCGGGGTCGATCCCGGCGAGGCGCTCCGCGTAGGCCGGCGCCCGCAGCGCCGCGGCGATCACCTGCGGCAGGCGCCGGAACTGGTCCGCCTCGCGCTCCGCCGGAGCGCGAGTCTCGCGTTCGTCGAAAAAGGCCACGGCGTTCCCCCGATCCGAGCAGGAGCGGTACGATGCGCGCCGGGCGGGTCGCCCGTCAACGCGGCTCGACGGGCTTCAGCGGCGGCGCATAGGTGACGGCGCGCGGGTCCTGCTCGTGCGCCTCCGCGTAGCCGTTGCGGTCGATGTCGTCGATCACCTTGGCGAGGAGGCGCAGGCCCATGGGCGCGAGCGCCCGGCGCCAGAGGGTCGAGGCGTCGTCGTCCGGGTAGACGAAGCACCAGTCCTGCGCGGCGATGGCCCCTTCGTCCATGCCTTCGGAGAGGTGGTACACGCTGCCGCCGGCGATCGGATCGCGGCAGTGGATCGTCCACTCGACGGCGGCGATGCCCCGGTGGCGCGGCAGGAGGGACGGGTGATAGCCGATCGCCGCCCGCTTCGCCTTGGCCCTCACCTCCGCGCTGATGAAGGAGTGGGTATGGGCGCCGACGATGACGTCGACCGGGCCCGGGAGATCCGCGGCCACGATGCGGCGCGGCGAGCCGAGCACGAGGACCGGGCGTCCGGCCTCGCGCGCCGCCTTGACCAGCTGGTCGTCCTCGACGAGGCCGAGCACGTCGACGTCGTGCCCGCGTTCGAGAAGGATCCGGAGCATCTGCGCTCCGAACCAGCGCGAGCCGACCAGCGCGATCTTCATCGAGGTCCTCCGTCGACGCGCCGAGCGGCGCGACCGGCTCCATTGGGGACGAGGGCCGCGGCGCGTCAAGGCGCCGGGGCGGCTCCGCGGCCCGCAGGAGCCGGCTTTCCACCGCTCGCGCCCGGGCGCCGGAACGCGGGCCCGTGCGCAGGGTTGATCCGCGCCTGCAGCGGCCGGTTCTCGACGCGGCGACGCGCTTGGGGTTAGGTTTGCGGCGCAAGGCCGCAACGGCCGCACAGGATGGAGGAAACACCCATGCGTCACGTCCTTTCCGCGCTTCTCGGCGCCGCCGCGGTCGCGGCGATGACCGCGTCCGGCGCGCTCGCCCAGACGACCTTGCGGGCCTCGCACCAGTTCCCCGGCGGCAAAGGCGACCCGCGCGACGAGATGGTCCAGATCATCGCCCGCGAGGTCGAGAAGGCGAATGTCGGCCTGAAGATCCAGGTCTACCCGGGCGCCTCCCTGTTCAAGCCGACCGAGCAATGGGGCGCGCTCACCAAGGGCCAGCTCGACATGTCGGCCTTCCCGCTCGACTACGCGTCGGGCCGGCACCCGCAGTTCTCGGCGACGCTGATGCCGGGCCTGGTGCGCAACTTCGACCGCGCCGAGCGCCTCAACGACTCCGACTTCATGAAGGAGATCAAGGGCATCATCGAGAAGGCGGGCGCCGTCGTGGTCGCCGACGCCTGGCTCTCCGGCGCCTTCGCGTCGAAGAAGAACTGCATCCGCGGGCCGGAGACCATCAAGGGCCAGGTGACCCGCGCCGCCGGCCCTGCCTTCGAGCAGATGCTCGCCGCCGCCGGCGCCTCCATCGCCTCGATGCCGTCCTCGGAAATCTACCCGGCGATGCAGACGGGCGTCCTCGACGCGACCAACACCTCGTCGGAGAGCTTCGTCTCCTTCCGCCTCTACGAGCAGGTGAAGTGCCTCACCGCGCCCGGCGAGAACGCCCTGTGGTTCATGTACGAGCCGGTGCTGATGTCGAAGCAGGTGTTCGACCGGCTCAAGCCCGAACAGCAGAAGGCGATCATGGACGCCGGCCGGAAGTCGGAGGAGTACTTCAACGCCGAGGTCCGCAAGGGCGACCAGAAGATGGTCGAGACCTTCAAGCAGGCCGGCGTCGAGGTGATCGAGATGTCGAAGGAGGACTTCGACGCCTGGCTCAAGGTCGCCGAGGCCTCGGCCTACAAGAACTTCTCCGAGAAGGTGAAGGGCGGCGACGAGCTGATCAAGAAGGCCCTCGCCGTGAAGTGACGCGCGGGCGGGGGCGCCTCGCCCCCGCCTCCCCGCCCCGGGACTTTTTCCATGATCCGACGCTACGTCGCCCTCGTCGAGATGCTCTCCCGGGCGTTCGGCGTGGTCGCGGTTCTGCTGCTGATCGCGGCGATGCTGGTCGTCTGCCAGATGATCTTCTTCCGGTACGTGTTCCGGGCGCCGACCATCTGGCAGACCGACTTCGTGGTCTACACCGCCACGGCGGCGATCTTCCTCGGCGCGCCTTACGTGCTGCTGACCCGCGGCCATGTGGGCGTCGACGTCATCGAGATGGTGGTGCGGCCGCAGACCCGCCGGCGCATGCGCTTCGCGGCGAGCGTGCTCGGCTTCCTGTTCTGCGCCTCCATGCTCTACGCGAGCTGGATCTACTTCCACGAGGTCTGGGAGAACGAGTGGCGCACCTCGGGGGTGTGGCAGATCCCCCTGTGGATGCCGACCCTGCCGCTGCCGGTCGGCTTCGGCCTCCTGTGCCTGCAGTACATCGCCGAGATGCTCAAGCTGAAGGACGCCGCGCCCGAGGCGACGCCGAGCCACCTGCCCCCGTGAACCCTGCCGCGCGGGCGGCGTCCGCCTCCCGCCGATGAGGAAAGCCGCCGCATGAGCCCGTCGCTGTCCGGCATCCTGATCATCGCCACCCTGTTCGTGCTGCTCGCCACGGGCATGCCGATCGCCTTCGCGCTCGGCCTCGCCGCCGTGGGCGCGCTGGTGCTCAACCGCGGCTTCGGCGTGTTCGACGTGCTCGCCGAGACGATGTTCGCCGGCATCGCCAGCCTCGCCTTCGTCTCGATCCCGATGTTCGTGCTGATGGGCGCGGCGGTCGCGGCCTCCCCCGCCGGCAAGGACCTGTACGAGGCCCTCGACCGCTGGCTCAACCGGGTGCCCGGCGGGCTCGTCCTGTCGAACATCGGCGCCTGCGCGATCTTCTCCGGCATGACCGGGTCGAGCCCCGCGACCTGCGCCGCCATCGGCAAGATGGGCATCCCGGAGATGATGCGGCGGGGCTATCCGTCCTCGGTCGCGACGGGCTCGATCGCCGCCGGCGGCACGCTCGGCATCCTGATCCCGCCCTCGGTGACGATGATCGTCTACGGCATCGCCACCGAGACCTCGATCGGGCGGCTGTTCCTCGCCGGGGTCATGCCGGGCCTGATGCTCACGGTCATGTTCATGGCCTGGGCGCTGATCGACGCGCGGCGCAAGGGCTACGAGTTCTCCGCCGCGGGCCTGCGCTTCACGCTCAAGGAGAAGTTCGCCTCGCTGCCGCGGGTGATCCCGTTCCTGCTCATCATCGCGGGGGTGCTCTACGTCCTCTACGGCGGCGTCGCGACCCCGTCGGAGGCGGCGGGCGCCGGCGCGCTCCTCACCATCCTCGTGGTCGTGATCGTCTACCGGGTCTTCCGGCCCGGTCCCCTCGTCGGCATCTTCGGCACGGCGATGCGCGAGAGCGTCATGATCATGATGATCCTCGCCGCGGCCGAGCTGTTCGCCTTCGCGCTCTCGTCGCTGTTCATCACCCAGACGGTCGCCGGCGCCATCGCGGCGCTCGAGGTGAACCGCTGGGTGCTGATGGCGATCATCAACGTGTTCCTGCTCGTCTGCGGCATGTTCCTGCCGCCGGTCGCCGTCATCGTCATGACGGCGCCGCTGCTCTTCCCCATCATCACGCAGGCCGGCTTCGACCCGTACTGGTTCGCGGTCGTGCTCACCATCAACATGGAGGTCGGCCTGATCACGCCCCCCGTCGGACTGAACCTGTTCGTCATCAACGCCATCGCCCCCCAGGTGCCGACGCAGGAGGTGCTGTGGGGGGCGCTGCCCTACGTGCTGGTGATGTTCCTCGGGATCGTGCTCCTGTGCTTCTTCCCGGGGATCGCGACCTGGCTGCCGGAAGCGGTGATGGGGCCGGCGCGATGAACGTCTCGTTCTTCAGCGACCTCCTCGCCACCATCTCGGAGCGGGGCCGCGGCCTCATGGGCCTCGGCCGCGACGCCGACGAGGCTGGCGTCGAGGGGATCCTGAAATCCTGCCGGGACCTCCTGTCGCGGCGCGGCGAGGCCTCCGGCGTGGCGCTCGCCCGCGCCATCCTCGACCGCTACGAGACCCTGCCGCGGCCGGAGCGCTACGCGTTCCTCACCGCCGTGGCGGAGGAGTTCGCGGTCGACGAGGCGGCGCTGACCCGGGCCCTCGACGCCTACCGCTCGGCCCCCTCCCGGACCGCCGCGGGCGCGCTGCATGCGGCGGCCGAGCCGCGCAGCCAGGAGCTGATCCGCCGCCTCAACCTCGCCGACGGGGGCACCGTCTCCCTGGTGCACATGCGCGAGGACCTGCTCGACCTCGCCCGGGGGCTGCGGGCCGACCCGGCGGCGCCGGCGACCCTCGAGGCCCTGGATGGACTCGACGGCGACTTCGTCCACCTGTTCTCGTCCTGGTTCAACCGCGGCTTCCTCGTGCTGCGGCGGATCGACTGGACGACCCCGGCCAACATCCTGGAGAAGATCATCCGCTACGAGGCGGTGCACGAGATCAGCGACTGGGACGACCTGCGTCGGCGCATCGCGCCGGTGGACCGGCGCTGCTTCGCCTTCTTCCACCCGGCGCTCGTCGACGAGCCGCTGATCTTCGTCGAGGTGGCGCTGACGGGCGGCGTCCCGGACGCGATCGAGCCGATCCTGTCGAAGAGCCGCGAGCCGATCCCGCTCGCCTCGGCCACCACCGCCACCTTCTACTCGATCTCGAACTGCCAGCGCGGCCTCGCCGGCGTGTCGTTCGGCAACTTCCTGATCAAGCAGGTGGTGGAGGATCTGTGCCGGGAACTGCCGAGGCTGCGCACCTTCGCCACCCTCTCGCCGGTCCCGGGCTTCGCCGCCTGGCTGGCGCAGGAGCGTGCGGCCGACGCCGGCGCCATCGCCGGCGAGGAGCGGGACACCCTGCGCCTGCTCGACGAGCCGGACTGGCATCTCGATGCGGAGAAGGCCGAGGCGGTGAGGGCGGTGCTGGTCCCGGCGGCGGCCGCCTATTTCCTGCGCGCGAAGGGCGCGAACGGCCGCCCCCTCGACCCGGTCGCCCGCTTCCATCTCGGCAACGGGGCGCGGCTCGAGCGCCTGAACTTCCTCGGCGACGTCTCGGCGAAGGGGCTCAAGCAGAGCCACGGGCTGATGGTGAACTACCTGTACGACCTCGACACGATCGAGCGCCACCACGAGGCCTATGCGGATCTCGGCACGGTGACCGCCTCGCCGGCGGTGCAGCGGGCGCTGCGGGACTTCGCCCTGCCGGCCTGAACGGCGTCAGCCCGCCGCGCGCTTCGCCGTCGTGCGCCCGCGCGGCGGCGCCTCGACCTGGATCGGCTCGCTCGCGAGCAGGGCGCCTCGGGAGACCTCCACGACGAACCGGTAGGAGCGGCCCGGAACCGCCGAGCGGGGAATGCGGGTCTCGACCCGGGCCGCGCCGGTCGCGTCCGTGCGGCCGTGGGTCAGCATCAGGTGTTTCGAGCCGACCGGCGCCCAGCCGACGAGGAGGCGCGCATCCGGCGGCAGACCCTCCATGGTCAGGACGACCGGCCGGCCAGGCGCCGGGTCCCGGACCTCGACCGCGACCGTGCCGTCGCCGCGCGGAGGCGCCACGGGCGCCCCCGGCAGGCGGAGCACCTGCCCCACGGCGAGGAAGCGCGGGTGGATGCGCGGGTTGGCGGCGAGGAGCTCGGACACGCGCACGCCGTGGCGGGCGGCGATCCCGGCGAGGGTGTCGCCGGGCCGTACCCGATGACCGGCGGGGACCGGCGCCGCCGGCTCCGCCGCCTGGGCCTCGACGGCGCCGGGCAGGGCGAGCACGTGCCCGACCCCGATCCGGTCCGGGTCGGCGAGGTCCGGGTTGGCGCGCAGGATCTCGGGGAGCGTCGTCCCGCATCGCTCGGCGATGCGCCCGAGGGTGTCGCCGGGACGGACCGTCACCGTCGGCCCGCACGCGTCCGCCGCAGGGACCGGAGCCGAGGCGAAGGCGAGGAAGCCCGCCAGGGCGAGGCCGGCCCCGGCGGGTCCGTCTCTGCGATCTCTCCCGTCCCGTCCCATGGCTCCTTCGCCGTCGAACCTCGAGGGAGCAAGACCGAACGGGCAGGGGGGTTCCGGTGCACGGCCGGCGGCCCGGCCGTATGGCTCTCCGCCCCGGGCGGTGCTAACTCGTTCGGAAGAAGGCAATGGGAGGCGCGCCATGCGCAACGTGGGTCATTTCATCGGCGGGCGCGAGGTCGAGGGCCGCTCGGGCCGCACCGGGGACGTGTTCCAGCCGATGACCGGCGAGGTGATCGCGAAGGTGGCGCTCGCGTCGAAGGACGAGGTGCGCGCGGCGGTCGAGAACGCGGCGGCGGCGCAGCCCGCCTGGGCCGCCACCAACCCGCAGCGCCGCGCCCGGGTGATGATGCGCTTCCTGGACCTCGTCGCGCGGGAAACCGACGCCCTCGCCGACCTGCTGGCCCGCGAGCACGGCAAGACCATCGCCGACGCGAAGGGGGACATCCAGCGCGGCGTCGAGGTGGTCGAGTTCGCCTGCGGCATCCCGCACCTGATGAAGGGCGAGTACACCGAAGGGGCGGGGCCGAACATCGACATCTACTCGATGCGCCAGCCGCTGGGGGTCGTCGCCGGGATCACCCCGTTCAACTTCCCGGCCATGATCCCGATGTGGAAGTTCGCGCCCGCCATCGCCTGCGGCAACGCCTTTATCCTCAAGCCGTCGGAGCGCGATCCCGGCGTGCCCATGCGCCTCGCCGAGCTGATGATCGAGGCCGGGCTGCCGGCCGGCATCCTCAACGTGGTCAACGGGGACAAGGAGGCGGTCGACGCCATCCTCGACGATCCGGACATCCGGGCCGTCGGCTTCGTCGGCTCGTCCTCGATCGCCGAATACGTCTATTCGCGGGCCGCGGCGACGGGCAAGCGCGCGCAGTGCTTCGGCGGCGCCAGGAACCACATGATCATCATGCCCGACGCGGACATGGACCAGACCGTCGACGCCCTCATCGGCGCCGGCTACGGCTCGGCGGGCGAGCGCTGCATGGCGGTCTCGGTGGCGGTGCCGGTCGGCAAGGCCACCGCCGACCGGCTCATGGACAAGCTGATCCCCCGGGTCGAGAGCCTCAAGATCGGCCCCTCCACCGATCCCTCGGCGGATTTCGGCCCCCTCGTCACCCGCCAGCACCTGCAGAAGGTGCGCGACTATGTCGAGGTCGGGATCAAGGAGGGCGCCAAGCTCGTCGTCGACGGCCGCGATTTCCGCATGCAGGGCTACGAGGACGGTTTCTACATGGGCGGCTGCCTGTTCGACGAGGTCAAGCCGCAGATGCGCATCTACAAGGAGGAGATCTTCGGGCCGGTCCTCTCCGTGGTGCGGGCCAAGGACTACGAGGAGGCCCTGCGGCTGCCCTCCGAGCACGAATACGGCAACGGCGTCGCGATCTTCACCCGGGACGGCGACGCGGCCCGCGACTTCGCCGCCAAGGTCAATGTCGGGATGGTCGGCATCAACGTGCCGATCCCGGTGCCGATCGCCTACTACACGTTCGGCGGCTGGAAGCGCTCCGGCCTCGGCGACCTCAACCAGCACGGCCCCGACGCCATCCGCTTCTACACCAAGACCAAGACGGTCACCTCGCGCTGGCCCAGCGGCGTGAAGGAGGGCGCGGAGTTCGTGATCCCGACGATGCAGTAGCCTCGGCAGTCTCCGCTACGGCACGTCGGGGCCAACGCCCCTCAGTGCTTGTGGCCGCAGCCGTGCGCGTGGTCGTGCCCCGCGTGCTCGCCGTGGCCGTGCTCGTGATGGTGACCGTGCCCGTGATGGCCGTGGTGGTGGTCGTGGCCGCATTCGTGGTCGTAGGCGCCGCGCTCGGGATGGAAGGGGCGCTCGACCGGGGTGGCGGTGCCGCCCTGGCCGCGCACCATCTCGGCGAGGACGTGGTCGGGCTCGATGTAGAGCGCGTCGGCGGTGATCTCGGCCGGCGTGTGCCGGTTGCCGATGTGCCAGGCGAGGCGCACGAGCCGCAGCGGGTTCTCGGCCCGGATCTCGAGGAGCGGCTGCGGGGCGGCCCGCACCTGGACGAGCCGCCCGTCCTCGAGCCTGAGCGCATCCCCGTCGGCGAGCACACTCGCCTTCTCGAGGTCGAGCAGGAATTCGGTGCCCCCGTCCCCGGTCAGCGCCACGCGGCGGCGCTGGCGGCCTTCGTGGTCGAGGGTGACGGTGTCCGCCACCCGCTCGGGCTTCACGGCGGCTTTGCGGACGATCGCGGTGGCGCGCAGCATCGGGCTCTCCTCGGGCTTCGGGTCAGATAGCAAGCGCGGCGCCGCCCGTCAGTAGGCGATCCGGTCGGACTTCTTCAGCCAGTCCGAAAAGACCGCCCGCGCCTCCTCGCTCGGGCTGTGGCGCATCGGGATCACCCGCGCGTCCGGAGCTTTCGGGATCTCGTCGTAGATGAAGGCGTCGTCGAAGCCGATGGCGGCCGCGTCCGCCCGGGTGTTGGCGTAGACGATGCGCGACACCCGCGCCCAGTAGGCGGCCGCGAGGCACATCGGGCAGGGCTCGCAGCTCGCGTAGAGCACGCAGCCCTCGAGTGCGAAGGTGTCGAGGGCCGTGCAGGCGCGCCGGATGGCGACCACCTCCGCATGGGCGGTCGGGTCGTTGGCGCTCGTGACCTGGTTCCAGCCCTCCGCGACGACCGTGCCGTGCCGCACGATGACCGCGCCGAACGGCCCGCCCGCGCCCTGCTCCATGTGCCGTCGCGACAGGGCGACGGCGCGCCGGAGATGGACCGAGTCCTCGTCGCTCATCGCCCGGCCGCCCCGGCCCGATAGGCGTCGAAGAGGGCGAGGACCGCCGGCACGGGCCGGTGCTCGCCGCGGATCGAGCGCTCGCCCGGATCGCGGCGCAGCTCGGCATAGGTGTCGGCCGACCGGCTGCCGATCCGGCGCGCGTCCTCGACGGTCGAGGCGAAGACGTAGCGGGCGATGCCGGTCTGGTACATGAGGCCGAGGCACATCGGGCAGGGCTCCCCCGAGGCGTAGACCGTCGCCCCGTCGAGCCGAAGCGTGCCGAGCGCCCGGCAGGCCCGGCGGATGGCGACGAGCTCGGCGTGCTCGGTCGGATCGCCGCTCGAAAAGGTCCGGTTCGCGCCCTCCGCGACCGCGACCCCGTCCTTCACCACGACGGCGCCGAACGGCAGGCCCTCCCCGCGCTCCATGGTTTCGCGCGCGAGGACCACCGCCCGTGCGAGATGGACCTCGTCAGCCGGCCCGTTCATGACGTTCCTCCTGGCCATCCGGAAGCGCATGCCGGAGCGCTTCGCGCACCTGCAGCAGCTGCGCGGCGGTCGCGGCGGCGATGACCGCCGGCTCCTTGCCGGCAATGCCGGGCAGGCCGATCGGGCAGGCGAGCGCGCCGATGCGGGGTTCCGGGATCCCGAGCTGGCGGAAGCGGCGCACGAAGCGGGCGCGCTTCGTCGCGCTGCCGATCAGGCCGACGAAGGGCAGGTCGAGCCGACGCAGCGCCGACCCGAGGAGCGGGTGGACCGAGGGGCTAGGGGAGCCGCGCACGCCCCTCC